>JAQIBW010000009.1 GCA_027858865.1 Sulfurimonas sp.
GACATATAATATGCATGTAGAGAATTCTCTGAAAGTTGGTTCTAATGAAATGGAGCTTGTTGACTTTCGTATTTTAAAAGAAGAAGACGGCGAAATTTACGAGGGGATATACGGTATAAATGTTTCAAAAGTTCGTGAAATCATTAAGATGCCAAAGCTTACAGAACTACCAGGAACACCTGAATATATAGAAGGTATTTTTGATCTGAGAAGTGTTGTAATCCCCGTAGTAAACTTAGCTAAATGGATGGGTATTAAAGCACCAGAATCAGTCGCAAAATGCTCAAGAGTTATTATTACCGAATTTAATAATGTTCTTATAGGGTTCGTTGTTCATGAGGCAAAAAGAATCAGAAGAATAAACTGGGGTGATATAGAACCGGCTTCTTTTGCAAGTGGTACAGGGAGCCTTGATGGAAGTAAAATCACTGGTGTAACTAAGATAGAAGGTGATAATGTACTTCTGATACTTGATTTGGAAAGCGTTATACAAGAACTGGGTCTTTATGAACCAGATATTGACCATGTTCCAGAAAGTATGGATGACTTTTCCGGTTTAGCTCTTGTCTTAGATGATAGCTCAACTGCTAGAAAAATTGTTAAAGAAGCTGTACAAAAAATGGGATTTAGCGTTATTGAAGCCGGAGACGGTCAAGAAGGCTTAGATAAGCTAGATGATTTACATAGAATGTATGGTGATGATATAGGTAAACATTTAAAAATCATTATCTCTGATGTTGAGATGCCAAAAATGGATGGTTTTCATTTTGCTTCAAATGTTAAAGAAGATGGAAGATTTAAAAAAATTCCTATTGTATTTAACTCATCGATTAGTGATCATTTTAGTGAAAGTAGAGGCATTGAAGCAGGAGCGGAAGCTTATTTAGTTAAGTTTGAAGCGAGCTCATTTTATGAAGAAGTTGCACGAGTTGTTCGTGCACATATGAAGTAGGAGTGTAAGTATGGATGAATTTCAGGAAATATTACAGGATTTTCTAGTTGAATCTTTTGAACTTGTTGAGAAATTAGATGAAGATTTGGTTGAGCTTGAGGCAACACCGGAAGATTTAGAACTCTTAAATGGAATCTTTCGTGTTGCTCATACTGTTAAAGGAGCGTCATCATTTCTAAACTTTGATATTTTAACTCACTTGACCCATCATATGGAAGATGTTTTAAATAAAGCAAGACATGGTGAACTTATTATTACTCCAGATATTATGGATGTTGTTTTAGAATCTATAGATTTAATGAAACAGCTTTTATTTATAATTCGTGATACAAGCTCGGATGCTGGTATTGATGTATCTGAATGTGTAGCAAGGCTTGATAAAGTTAGTGGTGGAGATGGGGATGTTCCAACACCTGAAGCATCTGCTCCGGTTATAGAAGAAGTCACTCCAGTTGAAGAAACTGCAGCTATTGAAGCAGATGAACCAGACTATGAAAATATGTCTGATGATGATGTAGAAGCTGAAATACAGAGACTTCTGAATGAAAGACAATCTGAAGATAAAGCAAAAAGAGAGGCTAAAATAGCAGCTGGGGAAGATGTTCCAGCACCACCTCCTGCTCCAGATGAAGTAGCTAAAGAAGAGGCTCCTAAAGCGGCTCCTGCAGCAAAACCAGTTCCGGTTACTCCAACACCTGCTCCAGCTCACGTAGAACCGGAAGCTCAAAGCGATGAAGCAAAAGCTGCTGCACCTGCAAAAAGAGCAGCAGCTACAGTGGAACAGACTATTCGTGTTGATGTAAAAAGACTAGACCACCTTATGAACCTTATAGGTGAACTAGTACTTGCTAAAAACAGGCTAATCAAAATCAATGATGATGTTGAAGAACGTTACGAGGGTGAAGAATTTTTAGAAGAGTTAAATCAAGTTGTTTCAATTGTTTCACTTGTAACTACTGATCTTCAAATCGCTGTTATGAAGACAAGAATGCTTCCTATTGGAAAAGTATTTAATAAGTTTCCTAGAATGATTCGTGATTTATCTAGAGAATTAAATAAAAAGATAGAACTTGAGATAGATGGTGAAGAGACAGAACTTGATAAATCTATCGTTGAAGAGATTGGTGACCCACTAGTACATATTATTAGAAACTCATGTGACCATGGTATTGAAACACCTGATGTTCGTTTGGCAGCTGGTAAAAAAGAAATGGGAACTATTTCTTTAACAGCATACAATGAAGGTAACCAGATAGTTATTCAAATAGATGATGACGGTAAAGGTCTTGATGTAGAAATATTGAAAAATAAAGCTTTGGAAAAAGGTCTTATCAGTGAAAAAGAAGCTGATAAGATGGGTGACAAAGAAGCTTTTAATCTTATTATGAAACCTGGTTTTTCTATGGCTGCTGCTGTTACTAATGTATCTGGTCGTGGTGTTGGTATGGATGTTGTAAAGACTAACATAGAAAAAGTGAATGGTATTATTGATATTGAAAGTGAGAAAGGTAAAGGTAGTTCGATTAGATTGAAGATACCTTTAACTCTTGCAATTATTCAAGCTCTGCTAGTCGGAGTACAAGAAGAACATTATGCGATTCCATTATCGTCAGTACTAGAGACTGTTAGAATATCAAAAGACGAAATCTATACGGTTGAAGGTCGCTCAGTAATGAGACTAAGAGAAGAAGTTTTATCTTTAGTTCATATTGGAGATATCTTTGAAGTTGAGAGAATACTTGACTCTAACGAACACGCTTATGTTGTTGTTCTTGGATTAGGTGCTCAAAAACTTGGACTTATTGTTGATACTCTTGTAGGTCAAGAAGAAATCGTTATTAAGTCTCTTGGAGATTACTTAAAAGGTATCGAGGGTATTGCTGGTGCGACTATTCGTGGAGATGGTGGTGTAACACTGATTGTTGATGTGGTAGCAATAATGGATATGGCAAAAACTGTAAAAGCAACAGCGATGAAAGCGGATCAAGGCGGAGTTGCAGCAATAAGTCATGAAAAGACAAAAGCGAGTGACTATACCATTATGATTGTTGATGATTCAAAAACAGATAGAATGATTATGAGAAAATCACTTGAGGCAACTGGCATGAGTTTAATCGAAGCCGGTGATGGTCAAGAAGCCTTAAATATTTTAAAACAAGGTGATCATAACTTTGATGCTATGCTTATTGATATTGAGATGCCAAGAATGGATGGTTACACTTTAGCAACTGAGATTAAAAAATACAACAGATATAAAAGTTTACCTCTTATAGCAGTTACATCACGTACAGGTAAATCTGATCGTATGAGAGGTGTAGAGTCTGGAATGGTTGAATATATTACTAAACCATACTCTGCTGATTATCTATCTAGTGTAGTTCAAAGAAATGTTAACTTTAAATCGGAGTTCTTATCATGAGTGATAAATTAAAACAAATAATTAATAAACAAGGCGAACAACAAGGTGAGTCTCTAAACCAATCAGATGATATAGTTCAATTAGTTGGATTTGTTATTGGTGAAGAAGAATATGCAATTCCTATTTTATCTAGTCAGGAAATTATTAAGCCTTTCTCATGGACTAGAGTTCCTCAAGTTCCAAAATATGTGATGGGTGTTTTTAATCTTCGTGGTGCTGTTATTCCTCTTATTGATCTTCGTTTGAAGTTTGGGATTTCGGATAAAAAACATAGTGATGAGACTCGTTTTATAGTTATGAAAGATGGTGATGATGTTGCCGGATTCGTTATAGATAGATTAACTATGGCTATTAGAATCAAAAAAACTGATATCGGACCTGCTCCTGATACTATTCATGGTGATGATACTATGATAGATGGTGTTGGTAAGCAAGAAGATAAAATTATAACTATACTAAAAGTTAATAAGTTACTAGAGAGAGATTTTTAATTAACTATTCAATTTCAGATGCTAAACTCTCCTTGAAATTTTCAGGAGAGTTTACTCTTTATATC
>JAQIBW010000244.1 GCA_027858865.1 Sulfurimonas sp.
ACTCTAAAGATTTAATAGAGATTTTATTTATGCATCCATATACAAAGATCGATTTTTTAGTAAATATTATGGGATTACATAGAGAAACTGCATCTATATACTTAAGAGAAATGGAAAAACTTGGTCTCCTAAATAGCCTTAAAATAGGAAGAAGTAAGTATTTTATAAATACAAGACTTTTTAATATGTTAAAAAAAGGGATATAAACCGACATATATAAATAATATGTCGGAAATCATGTATAATTCCGACAGATAAAAAAAGGCAACAAAACCAAAATGAACTCACTAAGCATATTCGGAACAAGCTCTGATGCCGGAAAATCAACTCTCTCTTTTGCCATAACTTATCTCTTACATCATCGTGGAATCTCCGTTGCACCTTTTAAAGCTCAAAATGTATCGAACAACTCTCAGGTCACAGATGCAGGTGGGGAGATTGCTATTCCTCAGTATTTTGCCGCGGAGGCTATTGGGCTGAAAACTACTACTGATATGAACCCTGTTTTACTAAAGTCAGGCGGGAAATCAAAAGCTCACATGATTGTAAATGGGAAAAGTGTTGGAGATAAGGATGTCTGGTCTTATTACCGAGATATAGACACGTTAAAACCTCATGTCAAACGTGCTTTTTTAAGACTTCAAAAAAAATATGGTTGCATCGTAGCCGAGGGAGCTGGTAGTCCTGTTGAGTTAAACTTGATGGATAAAGACCTCTCAAATATCTATATAGCCGATGAGTTTAACACAAAGATTATCTTAGTTGCCGACATACAAAGAGGCGGTGTTTTTGCATCTATCTACGGAGTTTATCATCTGCTTCCAAAGAAGTTACGCAAAAATGTTATCGGTGTTATTGTAAATAAATTTCAAGGGGACATGTCACTCTTTGATGAGGGTGTAAAAATCATAGAAAAAAAGTTTAACATTCCCGTTCTTGGAGTTGTTCCGTTTAAACCTTTTAATCTCGGCTTTGAAGATAGTGAGTCTATTATGAACTATGTTCAAGACACCAAAGATGCCAAGATAAAAGTCGGTGTTATAAAGCTTCCTCACATCAGTAACTTTACAGATTTTGAGCCGTTAATTGTAGACAAAGAGATAGAACTCTCTTTCATCTCAAACGCTGGTGATATGGCAAACTGTGACTTAGTTGTGCTTCCTGGAAGTAAAAGAGTTGTGGATGATTTAGCGTGGCTGCGTGAACGTGGTTTTGAAAAGGCTCTTAAGTCCGACGAGCAAAAAGTAGTTGCTATTTGTGGCGGTTATGAGATGATGTTTGAGAAGATTTTAGACCCTGAGAAAATCGAGTCAGATACAAAGGTAACAGAAGGTTTTGGACGACTAAAGGGTGAAGTGATATTTCAGAAGAAGAAGATTGTGAAAAAAGGTTCATATAGACTCTTTAGATGCATAGTTGAAGGGTATGAGATACATAACGGTATTGCAAAGAAGAGATGCAAGGCTAAGAAAAATTTTTACGGAACTTTTATACACGGTCTTTTTGACTCTGATGAGATAAGAGAGCTAATCTTCTCAGAGATAAACCCTAACTACAAAGGTTACAACTTTAAAGAGTTCAAGGCAGATGCCATAAAAGAGTTTGCATCTCACATAGACAAACACATAGATATGGACAAGATTGTAAAAGAGTTAAATGACTAATATTTTAATAGCTTTTTTTGCATACTTCATCGACAGAGTCTTTGGAGAATTTAGGTTTATTAAACACCCCGTCATAATGATTGGGGAGATAATCACCTTTTTTGAAGATAGATTTTACAAAAACAGCATCTTCAGAGGTTTGTTACTTGTTTTGTTTGTTTTGAGTTTGGTTAGTTTTATGTCTATTAGCATCTGTCTATATTTAGGTGAGATGAATTATGTACTAAACATCATCATATCTTCATCTATAGCATCTATGTTCCTTGCTCATAGAATGCTTTATGACTCAGTAAAAGAAGTTTTAGTTAGCCAAAACAAAAAAGAAGTTATCTCTATGTTAGTATCACGTGATGTGGAGCAGATGAGCGAGAGTGACATTTACAAAGCATCTATCGAGACTTATGCTGAAAATCTTAGTGACGGAGTAATTGCTCCGCTTTTTTATCTCACCCTTTTTGGACTTCCTGGCATCATAATCTACAAAGCCATAAACACTATGGACTCCATGGTCGGATATAGAAATGAGAAGTATGAGAACTACGGAAAAGTTGCGGCAAAACTTGATGATATAGCCAATTATATTCCCTCGAGAATAACTGCTGTGATTATTATGCTGATCTTAGGGCAAAAAAAGATTTTCTCTTTTTATAAAAATGGTAAACAACATGACTCTCCAAATGCAGGACACCCAATAACTGCGATGGCTCTAGGTTTGGACATCTCTCTTGGCGGAGATACTTACTACTTTGGAGAGTTAAAAAAGAAACCATACTTTGGAGTAGCAAGAAAAGAGATAGTAGATGCTGATGTGAAAAAAGCTCTATTAATAAGAAATAAAGTAGATGCTGTAGTAGCTATATCGCTACTAGCTCTTATATTAACCCTTCAAGCTCTCTAAATTCCAAGCCCTGAACTTCTCCAACCGCTTTATTGGTCACTTCACCTTTATAAACATTTACGCCTAGTCCAAGAGATGGACTATTTTTAATGGCATCTACCGTTCCTTCATTTGCCAGTTTACTCACATAAGGAAAGGTTGCATTACAAAGAGCCAATGTTGCAGTTTTTGGATATGCTCCCGGCATATTTGCCACACAGTAGTGAAGAACACCCTCTTCTACAAAAGTTGCATCTCTATGAGTTGTAGGTCTTGAAGCTTCTGAGATGCCACCTTGGTCTATGGTCACATCAACTAAGATGCTTCCCTTTTTCATAGTTTTTAGCATCTCACGTGTTATTAGTTTTGGTGTTGTAGCCCCACCGTGAATAAGTACAGTACTAATGACGATATCAGCATCTACAAGTTCTTCTCGAAGTTTTTTCTCAGAATAGATAGCCGTTTTCACATCAGGACAAATCTCTAGTAGTTTTTTTAGTTTAGGAGTTGAGCGGTTTAGTACAGTTACCTTTGCCCCCATTCCATGTGCTATTGTAGCTGCGTTAAATCCGGCATTACCCGCACCGATGACTAAAACATTTGCAGGAGCCACTCCCTCTGCACCACTAATCAAAATACCTTCGCCACCTTTATAGCGACTAAGATACTCAGCTGCTACCATGGGAGCCATTCTTCCGGCTATCTCACTCATAGGCTGTAGTAAGGGAAGATGATTGTCTACGGCTACAGTTTCATAGGCAATGGCACAAACTTCATTTTTTAAAAGAGCAGTAACAAGTTTAGGAATCGGGGCTAGGTGCAAATAACAAAAGAGCGTGTGAGTATCATTTAGCAGGTCATACTCTAAGGCTTGCGGTTCTTTTACTTTTACAATCAGTTTTGCACTAGCATATACTTCTTCTAGAGTAGAAACCATTTTTGCACCGGCTTTATCGTAATCACTGTCACTAAAGCCACTGCCTTCTCCGGCACTTTTTTGTATAAGCACGCTATGCCCATCTCCTACAAGTGAAGCAACATTGGCAGGTGTTAAGCCAACACGAAACTCATCAGTTTTCTGCTCTTTTGGGGTACCAATCGTCATATTTCTTCCTCAACATTTGTAATGTATCTTTAGGAATAGTATACTATTTATGACTATAATATACAAATAGCAAATGACTTTGATATTTATCATCTAAATATAGATAGTCTTCAAAAGGGCTGAATAAAAGACAATTAGAAAAAGATTTAAATAAGATTAAACAACACCTAAAGGAAAGTTAAGTGATTCTTCTGGTATAATCTAAGATTAATCTATTTAGTAGGAATTTATATGCTCAAAACAGTTAAGTCAAAAGTAATTACTTCAATCATCTCACTAAGTTTAATCGGTTTAATCGGTATAACATACTATCTATCTAGTACTCTTCAACAACTATCAGAAAAAACAGCTAAACAATCACTGACTATGCTTAGTGAATCAATCTTTCAAACAATGACTGGAAGTATGATGATGGGTGATCCAGCTATAGTCCAAGATGCTTTTAAAGCAGCAAGAAAAATAGATGGAATAGAAAGTCTTGGGATTTCCAAATCAAAAGCAGTTATAGAAGTCTACGCTCCAAATGAAGCATTTACTACTGACGCGTTAATCAGAGAAGTTATAAATAGTAAAACTTCTAAAGTTATAGAAACAAATGATAAGGACCATCACACTATTCGTCTTATTAAACCTATTATCGCTGAAACAAAATGTCTTGCATGTCACTATAATGTTAAAGAGGGTTATGTACTAGGTGCTATGGACTTAGTCGTATCACTTGACAAAAACGATGCTGACAATGAAGCGACTGAAGCTACTCTTCTTATATTTTTAATCATCGGTGCTATTCTCTTTACTATCGGTGCAAGTGTATTTTTTACAAAAGAGATTTTCAATCCTCTTTCAAATTTAAAAGATCGTATCTCTTCACTAGTTGGAGGGGATAAAGACTTAACTAAAAGACTCGAACATAAGAATGACAATGAATTTGGTGATGCTGCAAAAGAGGTCAACAAATTTATTGAGATGATTCAAGATACTGTAAATGAAGTAAAATCATTAGGTAATAAAAATACAGCTATAGCATCTGAGATTGAGCAGTCTAGTCATGTTATTCGTGAGAGTACGGCGCAAGAGCGTGAGATCGTTGCTAAAACTACTCAAAAAAGTATCTCTATAAAAGATTTACTAAGAGAGAATATGCAGGCTTCAGAAGAGACACAGAAAAATGTTAAAGTGGCTCATGATGAACTTACAACAGCAAAGACTTCACTTACTGAACTAAGTGCTGAAGTAAACTCTTTTGTTGAGACTGAAAATGAACTTTCCGGTGAACTCGTAGGTCTTAAAAATGATGCTGACCAAGTTAAAGATGTTTTAAACGTTATCAAAGACATCGCAGAACAGACTAATCTTTTAGCTCTTAATGCTGCTATTGAAGCAGCTCGTGCAGGTGAGCATGGACGTGGATTTGCAGTTGTTGCTGATGAAGTAAGAAAGCTTGCTGAGAGAACTCAGAAATCTTTAACAGAGATAGATATCAGTGTTGGTACTATTGTTCAGTCTATAAACGATGTTAGCGATAAGATGCATCAAAATGCGAAGAATATTGAGAGCTTACTTAGTATATCTGATGAAGTAGAACAGAAAATAAGTACAACTTCAGATGCTATTAACAACTCAACAACAGTAGCTGACAAATCAGCAAAAGATACTGTTGAGATTTCAACTAACATAGAAGAAATCATAGAAGATATTAGTAAAATAGATGTACTATCAACAGCAAATAATACAAGTATCTTAAGTATTGGTAACGACTTAGAAAAACTTGTATCAATCGCTCAGTCACTTCAATCTACTATAGATGAGTTTAAAAGTTAAATAACTTTTAAACTCTTTTGCCTCTTCTAAAACCCTTCCCTGTATAATTCTTTTTAAAACACGACTGACAGATACTGTACTTTGAGTTTACGGGAAGTGGGGCTGAACACATTCTACATTTCTGCACAAAATGGCTGTGCTGTAGAGACTCTTCTATGTACTTATTTAAAACACCTCTTGCCTGACGCGCCCTGTCATCATCTAAAAAGTAGTCTTTAAAACGGTAACTAAGCCATAAGTAAAGTGAAATCTCTTTAACCATATCTTCGGCTCTTAAAAGTTCATCCGTAGTAGCAGCAAAACTACCTACTAAAGATGGAGGAATATAAACGACTGGTAGTTTTTTCTCTAAGGCTAAAATGTAATTCTCAAAAGATGCAACAATATATGGTGACTTTAAAGTAAGTGGGGCACAGGCAAGATGATACTTCATAGCAATATCTATGTCATAAGCATCCACGATTACAGCAGCTTCAAGCATGTCATCTAAACTAGATGCACGAAATGGACCTGTAAATTCCATATTTTCTACGAAAAAACTTAGTATTTCTCTAAGAGAGTTTTCTTCTAAAATACTTGAAACCAGTTTTATATGCTCCAAGTTTGCCATTACCTTAAACGGTATGGTAATCTCTTTTGCTTCTTTATAGAAGTTCTTTTTTACGATGCGAAGAGCGTCCATATTTAAAGCTCCGACAAACCCTTCTTCCTTCATACCAAAACGACCTGCACGACCTGAAATCTGAAGTACTTCAGATGCAAGAAGGTTTCTCTGGCTAACCCCGTCAAACTTTTCCGCTTTTGAAAAAAGTATGGTTTTTATAGGTAAGTTCATTCCCATAGCTATAGCATCTGTAGCTATAAGTATCTGAGTCTCACCCTCTCTAAATCTCCTAGCCTCTTCACGTCTAACTTCTGGAGAAAGGTTTCCATAGACAACACTAACACTAAAAAAGCGAGAAAAGTCCTGTTTTAACCTCAGCACATCTTTTCTACTAAAAGCGATGATTGCAGTTCCCTCTTCTACATCTTTTGAATCAGTCGGGAAATCTAAAAGCGTAAGAGGATTTTTTCTCTCAAACTCGATAATATCTAGCTCTTCACCAAGATACTGTGCGAGTGCAATAACTGCATTTTTACAGTTTGAAGAACCTGTCATAATTATCTCTTTTGCAGGTGCGCCTATGATAGCATTTGCCCATGCCCAACCGCGATCACGGTCATCTAGCATCTGAACTTCATCTATAACACATACATCGACGTCTACATCAAAGTTTAACATCTCAATAGTCGAGCTTATATGAGTAGCATCTTCATTTATAAGTTGCTCCTCTCCTGTGATGAGAGAAGCTTCGATGCCATTGGCTTTTAAGCCCTCGTAACCTTCGAGTGCTAAAAGTCTAAGAGGTGCGAGATAGTATCCCGTGTCTGCTTTCTCAAGAGTTTTCATGGCCGTATATGTCTTACCACTGTTTGTCGGTCCGATGTGAAGAGTAAGTTTTCTTCTCATATCTCTAGCTATGGGAAAGAGGTTTTTGAAGTCACGGATAGTACGAGCTAAAAGTGCCTGCCTTTGTTTTTTGATAATCATATCATGAGTATCTCTAACAAAGTTTCTTATAGTTTTTGTAGCTATCTTTGGAGTTAGGTTTAGAGTAGCTCCAAGTCTATCCAACAGTATAGGATAGATTTTATGATGCAGTTCTTTTTCGCTTAGGTGCAGAAGTGTCGCGTACTGCTCACACTCTTTTACAAGGTCTTTAAGATTCTCTAAAAAATCTTCTTCTTGGTGTTTTTTAGCATCTTCTATGACCGAACTAAAGTCAAGTACTTTGGATTCCCAAATATCTTGCAATAATCCATTTAACTCTATGTGAAGTTCTAAAATATAGTTATGAGTTATATCTGAGTAAGGAAGTGCAAAACTATAGTCGATGCGGACTAGCATCTCTTCATCATGCAGTTCTATGTCTACGACATCAAGAGCTGTTGATATAATGGACTCTAAAATATTCTCTTTTATAAGAGGGTAAGAAGTTTTAGACTTTGGCGGAGCTGCACGAAAAGCAGTAACTATCTCTTTGTGAGTTAAATATTCATGTTTCTCTGGGAGATTTTTTATAAACGCGTTTATCTCATCTTGTTTTGCTTGAACTAACTTCTCTTTATCTTGAGATATCTTGGCAATAAGAATATCATCTTCATTGTTTTGAATATAGTCATCACCGTATGCTTTTGTACTAAGAGTAAGTATCTTGTGAAAGCTTTGTCCGTAGAGGAAGTAGTGAAGAGAGGCATTGAACTCTAAAGTGTCATCTGTGTCAAAGATGCCATCAAGAGCTTTTTCCAGCCTCATTCTTTTTTGCTCAAATCTTATATATTTGAGTTTTGATTCTAGTTTAGCAATAGTTATCTTTTTACTTCTCATCTCCATAAAGGCTTCACGAAGTAAAACTGCTTCTTCTGTAGTCACATCCAGCTCTTGAAGCATAGTATCTATCTTGTCATTTCTATCTGGGTTTGGTTCTTTTGGAGTATCTGATTTATAAAACTTGTTATCTCTTGCAAAAAAGCTCAACATTTCTGAGCGAATATCGCCATCTGCCTCACTCCAAAGTGTTCGAGCCGCTTTAACAAGAACTTCTTTAGAATGCTCAATATCGTAGATGCCAAGAGTAGAAAACAACTCACTAAGAGTCTCAGAACTTACTCTCTCAATCCCAACATCAAAAGGATCTTCATCAAAATATTTTTTAATTCTCTGGTTTATTTTACTATTTTTTTTATT
>JAQIBW010000187.1 GCA_027858865.1 Sulfurimonas sp.
GCTTGTATATATGCAACTTCTAAAGTTTGATAAAGCTGCACGATGGTTAGAAAAAGATGCAGCTAACGGGGATGAAAGAGCTTATTATCTTCTTGCAGAAATCTACTGTGAAAAAGAAAAGTTTGTAAAAGCAAAAAAATGGGCAAAGAAGTCAAAAGAAAGTGGAAATAAAGATGCAGAGCTTTTATGGCTTAAGTATAATTTAGATAAGTTTTAAATAAGAAGAAAATAAAATCAGAATTAAAAATTCTGATTTTATACAATATGTTAGTGAATCAAGGAGATATTAGAAAGTCTCACCTTTAATTATAATAGAAAAGTTTGTCACACTTAGTCAATTTATTGAAGTACTATTTTATATCCTAAACCATACTCGTTTTGAATGAGATTCTCCGGAAGTTTTGCTCTTAGACGTTTTATAAAGGATGTGATTGAATACTCAGAGAATTCTTTTTCACCCTCCCCATATAAATGGTAAAAAATATTTTCTGCTGTAAAGGCATGATCTGTTTTTGAGCATAGAAGTTTGAAAAGCATTAGCTCTTTTTCTTTTAAAGATATCTGTTTCTCAGAGTTCCATAGAGTAGAAGATGTTGTATCCCAAAAAATATCTTGACTCAGATAAATTCTCTTTTTAGAAGCTCTTAGTTTTTCTACAAGGTTTAGTAAAACATCTTTTAGTTTTTGTGAGTTGATAGGTTTAATAAGGTAAGTAACAAGACCAAGCTCTATTGCCTGAAGAAGTTTTTCTTGCTCAGAATGAGCGCTCATTATAATTATGTCAGTTTCACTGTCACGTTCTCTAATTTTTTTGATCATGCTTAGCCCATCAAGGTTTGGCATGCTTATATCGCTTAAGATAATATCTGGTCGTTTTTCTAAGTATTGAATATAACCTTCGTGACCACATTTAGCTACATATACTTTTTTAAAAAATATTTGTAAATATTCCAGTAGGTATTCTCTTAGTTCTGATTCATCTTCTGTTATGAGGATTGAAATATCTTCAATTAATTCACTGTTCTTCATTCTTCATCCTTATTGTAAATGTTGCTCCATTTTGATTGTTCTGTGCAATGAGCTTTCCATCCATATTGTCTTCTATAATCATTTTTGCTATATGTAAGCCTAATCCTGTACCCATAGATTGATGTTTTGTTGTGAAGTAAGGATTAAAAACTTTTGGCAGTATTTCTGCATCTATACCACCCGCATTATCACATATACTTAGCACTGCATCTTTATCATCTCTTTGAAGGATGATATCTATTTTTATATTTGTTATTGATCTTATTTGTGCAATGTCATATATATTTGATAGTATTGATACTATAACTTGAACAAATTCGTTCATCAAGCCATAGATATTTAGCTCTTTATTTGCGCTAATTTTTATCTCTGTCTTTGCATCGTTTTGTGTATAGTTTGTGATTTCCAGTGCTTTATTTAGTGCAGTGTAAACACTAAAGATTGATTTATCTTTATTTGGTTTATAGTAGTTCATAAAGTCTTCTATAGTATCAGACATATAAACAATACGTTTTTCCATCGTATCTAACTTAGAAGAGACTTCATCTTTATCAAGAACACCAACATTGTTTTTCTCTTTTAATATTGCTACGATTGTGTTAACAATGGCTAATGGCTGACGCCATTGGTGTGCAATATTTCCTATCATCTCACCCATTTCAGCTCTTTTTGACTGCTCAAATAGTTGTCTATCTCTCTCTTGGATAGTTTTTTCTTTTTCTTTAAGTTCGTTAATTGTATCGAGAAGTTCACGATTATACTTCTCTTCTATGTATAGTCCACAATCTAGATTTTTCATATCAGTGATTAGATTTTGAATATATTGCTTTTTAATTATAGAACCATGTTGTGGTGCAATAAGCTCAATGTCCAGTTTTTCTATCTTGCTAAGGGCATAGTTAAATATATCTTTACTCGGCATATACTCTTGATGAAATTGTTTTGCTTTATGAAAGTAAGTTTCATCTGCATAAAATTCCCATGACTCTTCTATTCCACCAAAAATATCTCCAGAAAACAGAGTTTTTGTTTTTGGTTCATAACTGACAAAAGCACCTGGTGAATGACAGTAAGGAGTAGTTAAAAAGTCAAGTTTAAAGCCACTTGAGGTAACGAGCTGATTGTCATTTTTATCTATTTCATAATAGTCTGAACTTACAAGGTAGTGTTTAATCAAAAGAGACATTCTAGAGTGAGTTACTATCAGCAGATCATCTCTATCTATAAGTTTTTCTATCTCAGGTACTGCTGCTGCTAAATCAGGGTCTTGATGATGAAGCACAATGTACTTGATAGACTTTATATCTGCGATGCTCTTTACTTTTCTCACCGTCTCATTAAACTCAAGCATAGAACCCGGATCTATAAGAATAGATTCATCACCATTTTTTATAAAGTATGGGTGGCATTGAAATGGGTCATTTTCAAGATACATTCCAACCCAATAGATATTATCAGCAATTTCTATGGGTTGTTTGAAATCGTGTTGTGGTTTAGGCATTTCCCTCAAACCACTTTAGTTGTTCTCTAAGCTCAACTACCTTTCCTACTACTATAAGTGCAGGTGTTGGTACGTCTTTAGCTTTTTCAACTATATTTTCTAGCGTCCCTACAACAACACTTTGATCTTTTGTTGTTCCTTTAGAGATTACAGCTACTGGATAGTCACTTGCTTTGCCAATCTCAATAAGTTTTTTACTAATTTTTGAAAGATTATGAAGCCCCATTAAAAATATGATAGTGTCATCTGTTTTAAAGTTTTCCCATGGAATCTGAGATACTTTTTTATTTGGTGATTCATGACCTGTTACAACTCTAAAACTTACGGCAACTCCGCGATGAGTAACAGGAATACCTGCATAAGCAGGCGCAGAGATTGCAGAAGTAATACCAGGAATTACTTCAAATTTAATATCTCTTTCAAGTAGATAAAGAGCCTCTTCTCCACCACGACCAAATACAAAAGGGTCTCCACCTTTAAGACGAACTACATTCTCATTCTTTAGTGCATTTTGGTAGATTACTTCATTTATATCATCTTGAGGCATGATATGGCGACCATCTTCTTTACCGACATATACAAACTCACAGCCATTTTTTGCTTCTTTTAGCAAATCAGGGTTAGCAAGACGGTCATAAATAATTACATCCGCTTCTCTGATAACTCTAAGTGCTTTTACCGTTAGTAACTCAATGTCTCCCGGGCCAGCACCCGTTAAATATACCTTGCCCATTATCTTTTTTCCTCATAAATAAATATACCAGACGGTTTTTTGATTTTAAATATTTCACGGCTTAAATACCATTCTTTAGTATTAATAACCGCGACTTTGTTAGTATCATTTACCGATACATAAAGGTTTGGTCTAATATTTGACCATCTTACATGAAGAACTTTCCCATCAAACTCAAATCTTTTAACGATTTCTAGAGTTTTAGTATCAATGATCTGAATTACAGGAAATTTATTTCCACTAAATGTTACGCACAAATATTTCTTATCAGGAGATAGAGCTGTAAATACAGGTAGGCCTTCTGTCTCAATATTTTTAACAAATTTAAAATCAGGTGTATAGACCAATACTTTGTTGTTTCCTACTGCTGGAATAAATACATATCCGCCACCAATACTCCAAAAACCAAAATGTGGAACTTTAAGAACAGGCTTTCTGTCTTCTAGTAAAATTTTAATTTTTGAATACTTCATAGTATCAAGATTTACAACACCAAAGTGATCACTTTGAAAAAATCCAGTTATAAAGTTGTTATCTTTTATCATTGCATCAAAAGGCATCACTCCAACGTCTTTAAATTCTTTGTAAATCTCAAAGTTTGGAAGACCCTTCCCACCATTTTTATCTTTTAAAACAGTGATTTTGTCATTATCCATTTGTGAAAAAATCAGGTAATCTTTATAAATCTTAATACCGACATTTTTAGACCCAGTCTCAAATGACTGAATAGGGTTTAAGTCTCTATCTAAAATATCTACACTTTTTTTAGCATAGTTGGCAACTGCAAGAAAATTCTTACTTATTGTAAAACCAATAGCACTTTCACTAGTTCTGTGCTCTTTTAAAATAACCTCTTTTTCTGGGTCAAATTTAACTACATAACCATCACGAGAGATTACATAACCGTCTTTGCCGTCAAACTTTACAACACCGTGATTCATATTATGCATTCCAGCAATATGAGACTTGGGTAACCCTTTTTCAATAACAGCTAAAGAACTGCTTTCTCTCTCTACAACAAAAACTTTTTCCTCTGTATCTAGAGTTGATAAAACTGGATTTACCCCTTTTGCTTGAACGTTTGTCAGTATAGACGCAGTAACAAAAGCACCTAGTAATATTTTTTGTATTATCATTATTGTTTCCTTTCCTCTTGGCTTAAGTAACATGATGGATCTTCACTCCATAAATCACCTGTTATAGCATACGCACGAGCACGTGAACCACCATTACAAATATCTATTTGCTCACAATCCGCGCAAATACCGCTAATGTCTCTTGGATGAACTCTAAGCTTATCTAGGAGTTCTCCTTTTTGCCAAATATCACCAAAGTCTTCATCGATAATATTACCAACAGTCAGTGGAAAGAATGGATCTGGTCTAACATCACCTTCGCTATTTATGTTTAGAAGTTTTCTCCCAGCTGAGTTTCCACCCCAAGTAGTAAGCCTTTTTCTCATTACATCTTTTAGCTTGGGGTATCTAGATGCAAACTCATTTAGAAAGAGAATAGCATCCATCTCCATATTCCCAGTTACTATCTCGATGTCTCTACCCGTTTCATAGTACTCAAATGCTTTTTTAAGTATAAATTCTACAGATTTTCTTCTCTGCTCTTTTGATAGATCCATTTTAAGATTATCCAGACCACGACCTGAATATACTAGATGCGAGATATAAATCTTAGGAATGTTTTCTTTTTCTACTAAATCAAAGATATATTCTAGTGAATTAATAGTCTCTTTAGTAATTGTAAAACGTATACCAACTTTTGCACCAGTAGAGTTTGCAAGCTGAACAGCTTTAAGAGTCTCTCTAAATGCACCTTTTAAGCCTCGAAAATGATCATGAGTTGGCTCATCACCATCTATACTTATACCAACATAGTTAAAGGTATCTACTATGCGTTGTACATTACTTTTTGTAAAGTACAGACCATTACTAGAGAGATAAGTAATGATTCCATTGTCTTTACAAAAATCAGCTATCTCAAATAGGTCTTTTCTTGTTAGTGGCTCCCCACCTGAAAAAATAATGAACTTAACACCATTTGCTTTCATCTCTAAAATAGTTTTTTTAATTTGCTCAGTTGTAAGAGTGTCTACTTCATCAAGAGTAGATTTTGAATAACAGTGTAAACAAGAGAGGTTACAACGATTTGTAAAGTTCCATATAGCTATTGAGCCATCTAAAATTCTTTCTTTTTTGCCTTCTATAACAGAAGATATCAAATTTGTTAGTCTAAACATTATTTACCTTTATATGAGAGAATATATTTGGCTATAGCTTTTCTCTCTTTGTCATTTAATTTTAATTTGGTCATTACTGTTCTTTTATAACCAAAGGCTTTATACATTGCTTTTGGATTTATAATATAAGCTTCGATTTCATCTTGTGTTCTTTTAGAAGCAATTTCATTAAATGGAGGTCCAAACGCTACCGCAGTCTGGTGGTGACAGCCCCAACAATAGGTTTCAAAGACTTTTTTGCCATCAGAACCCTGAGAGTATAAAAGAGAACATAAAGCAAGTGCTAAGAGTACATGTTTTTTCATATTTATTCTTTCGTTTGATAAATTATTCTATCAAAAATAAGCTTGAATTACAGCTTGTAAAATCTAGAATTTGTCATTTTCTTATAGTTAAAGAATAGCTTTTTATTATAGATTTGTCGTTGATATTAGTCAATTTTTATAAAAGTTTGAAGAAGTTTGAAGTAGTTTTGATAAAAAAGTTTACAGAAGTGTATATAAGGTCTCTCTCCCGAAGGAGAGAAATTTTGTCGTAAATGCTAATTAAGCACCTGGAATAGTTTGTCTATGTTCGATTGAGTAAGTAAAAGTAGGAGTTGTTAAACCGTTGATATATTTAACAAATTTACCTGTTTTAGCTTCATAGATACCAATTCTTCCACAGTTCCACTCAGAAATCATAGTCCAGTGACCGTGATTAGCTGGCTCTGCGTGTAAGATTCTAGGAGTAATAGCGTTACCTTTAGCATCTTTAACAGTAGGAACATTCCATTTGTAAATAGCTTTGTGACTTACAGGATCAGTAATTGTACCTTTAGTTGTACCAACTGTAAGAATTCTATCTACTTCAAGAGTTTGCTTGTTAATTAAGTAAATTTTATTCCAGTTAGATGATCCACCAAGTACATTATCTGCCCATAGGAAAGGAGTGTGCTCAGATGTACCGATAAATAGTCCACCACCAGCAGTTGGTATTTGACGAATAACATCAAAGTTATCATCCCAAATAGTTACCTGACCAAGATTCATGTTAACAGTAGCACCAAGTTGTTGACCTAGACCTTCATTAAACCATGAAGAACCTTGACCTGGATGTGGCTTAGCTGAAGGACCTGTATAGATTTTAGTAACTAAAGATTTAGTTTTAAAATCAACTACACCGATAACATCAGAACCTTGAGATGCTTGAAATAAGTATCTACCAATTTCTTTACCTTCATTTAGGAAACCATCATGAAGAATTTTACCAATATTTGGAATATCACCAACGATTGGAAAGTCTGGCTTAGAGTAATCTACTATATAAACATGACCAGCATCTTTAAGTGCAAATGCAATATATGGACCGTATGGAGTGTCATAAATACCAGCAACACGAGATGAACCGATATTACCTTCTGTATCAATTACACTTGAAGTTGGATAAACTTTTAATGGTTCAAGAGTCATAGCGTCCATTAGGATTGCTCCACCTGGTACGTAGTTACCTGCCATTAGGTATTTACCATCTGGAGAAACTGCAAGACCACGAGAATCACTACCAACTTGACATTCAGCAATTTTTTGTTGACCCGGAGTGTTAAGGTCGAACATTGTTACTAAACCTGAACGAGAGATTGAGTAAGCATAACGTGGCTGACGCTTGTTAGTTACTGTTACGTGAACAGCAAAACCAGCAGGGTGCTTAGATAAAACTTTACCTGAAGTACCATCAACAAATGCAACTCTTTCAGCATCTCTTTCTGTTACGAAACAGATATCTGTATTTTTCTTAACATCTACAGCATGTGGATATTTTTTGAAAAATGTCATTCTGTCATTAATTTTTTTCCAACCTGCTTTAACAGTGGCCATTGTTAAAACAGCCATCTTTTTGCCTTTAAAGTGTTGAATATAATCAACCATTGCATCAGCATCAGATGGAGTAAACTTCTCTTTAAACTGAGGCATAGCAGTACCTGCACGACCATTTAAAATAGTAGCAGCAAGCTCATAAGCATTTTTCTTTGCTGTTACTGAAGGACGTAAATCTGAACCAACACCACCTTCGTGGTTAGGACCGTGACAACCTTGACATTCTTTTTCGAATACTTGTTCTACGTTCATTTTAGACGTATCTGCTAATAGACCTGAACTAACCACTGCTAATGCAGCAACTGACATAACTAATTTATTTAATCTCATTTTATTCTTCCTCATAAAAATTCGATAAAGCAGGCCACAATGTGGCCCGCCGACAACTAGACTATTCTAACTTTCTTTCTCTAAACGAGCTTTCTCTTGTTTATAAATCCAAATCATTGGAAGTATAATAAAAGTGTGAAGAAAGATAGTAAGAGTTAATGGACCTTGATTTAACCAACCAAAAAAGCTTGGTACAATATCTGTGAACGGTTCAAACATAATATATCTCCTTATCTTTCGTGTACTGGATTTTTTCCAGTAGATAGTAAATCTTTAACTAAGAACAAGAAACCTAGGAACGTAATCGCACCCATTAATAGTCTCCAATCCATAGCTTGTGCAAACCACATACCGCTTTGTCCATCAAAGTAACCTGCCCAAGTAGCACCCATTTGTGCACGAGAAACAAGAACTTGAACGTAACCAGCAACTGTAAGAGCGATAGTCATACCCATTACACCACCAACAATCATACTAACAGCCCAAAGAGAAGACTTAGTGTGTTTCATAACTTTAATACCGTTTGTTCCTTGAACAGCGATATACATCATACCGATAAGGATAGTTGCATAAGCACCAAAGAACGCTAAGTGACCGTGCGCAGAAGTAAACTGTGTACCGTGAGTATAAAGGTTTACTTGTGGTAGTGTATGGAAGAATCCCCATATACCAGCACCTAAGAAGTTACCGAATGCATTAAGAACGAACCATGTAAACGCAGGCTTATTATTAATAACTGAAACTTCTACACCAGTTGCATCTTGACCACCTTGAGTTTTACCCCAGTCATAAAGAACGTGGATGAACATAGCAACAAGTGGTAATGGCTCTAGCGCACTAAATAATGCTCCAATTTCCCACCAGTACTCAGGTGTACCAATCCAGAAATAGTGGTGACCGATACCTAAGATACCTGAACCAAATAGCATAGCTACTTCAATCCATAACCACATTTCAACAACTTTACGGTGTGCACCAATCATAGTGATAAGACCATAAGCAGCAATCGCACCAACGAAAACTTCCCAAGTAGCTTCAACCCATAAGTGAATTACCCACCACCACCAGTACTGATCTACTGAGATATTGTCTGTAAAGAACATACCAGCTAAGTAAAGACCAGCAAAAGCGATCATATCTGCCATAAGTACTGTAACGATACCTGAACGGTTACCTGTTGTTCCTGTTAGGAAAAGGTTAGCAACGAATCCAAGTGCAACTACAACGATACCGATGTCAGCCCAACGTGGAGCTTCAATATATTCACGACCTTCATGTATAAACCAGATAGATGTTTCATCTGCGGGTCCAACTTGAATGAATAAATATACTAATATAACAACAACGATTGCTGCTACAAATACCCAGTAAAGTAGTTTACCGACTTTAATACCGATAGTTTCAATTCCAGTTTCATCAGGTAGTAACCAATAAACTGAACCAAACATTGCAAATACCATCCATACAACAAGTGCATTGATGTGTAACATTCTAGCAACCGAGAAATCTAATAATTCAAACAAGAAACCTGGCATTACGTACTGAATCGCTGCAACTAAACCAAATAATAATTGTGCACCAAAAATGATAGCAGCAAAAGTAAAATACCATGTTGCTAATTGTTTTGATTCACTTCCAATACCTGTTAAGTGATTACTTGCCATGAACTGCTCCTTTTATCTTTCCAAAGTTTCTTGGGAAACCATTTGTATCAATTGATGACATATGTTTCAAGAAAGCAACTATACCTTTAGCCTCTTCAGCTGTAATACCAAGATCTGGCATCATACGAGCATGAGTAGGATAAGTTGAAGGATGTTGTAAGAATTCAGCCATTGCTTCTTCTTTTGTATCTTTTCCTGTCATTGCTTGCATTGTACCATCATTTTGCCATGCTGGATCTAACCAAGCTTTTGTTAGGTCTGGTGCGTAATATGCTCCATTTCCTAGAAGCGTATGACAGTTCATACAGTTTTTAACTTGTGAACCAAGTTTCCCTAGGTGAAGTAAAGCGCCTGCTTCTTCTTCAGACCAGTCATCTCTACCAAAAAACTTTTCTTTTTCCCCTATCACTGGAACTTCGTGACCACGTGCTGTGCTCATTTCGTAACTGATTTTATAATTAATAACTGTTGGTCCTGGAACCCTTTTAGTTACGCCATTTTGTAAATCTGCATCTGTACCCATTGATATTTGACCAGCTGTGTCGAATGTTAGCCAAATAAGTAGTACTGCTGAAAATCCTGTGATCCATGCTGCTGAACGTTGCCAGAAACGATTGTCACTCCATACGGATGTTTTAGCCACTGTGCCCTCCTATAAATTATTGTTGACATATATACACAATATCAATGTTCATTCTCTTCGTGAACTTGATGCTGCATAAAATAGACTGCGTGTGGAAGTAAAAAAAGTCCAATTGCAGCAACTACTAAAGCCTTAGCTGTAAACTCACCTACCATCATTAAACTTCCCATTAAATATAAACAATAGGCAGTTAACATCCAAAATACATATGCAATAGGCATAGTCCATTTTTTCAGTAGTTTAACTTTTACAGCTGTATATATACCAACATAGAATCCTCCAAATACCATAACCATTGCAGAAGATATAAAAATAGGCAAAAAGTCATCTAGAGGTATATCTTGTCTCATAACCACTTCTTCAATCATTACATCTCCTTTTATATTAATAGTTTTTCAGAATCAGTTGTAGTTTATTCCTATTTAGATGAAAAAGAATTGACATAAATCAATTTATTAGATTAATTTTAAATTTAAGGAAAGTTTTATATTCAATGTAACTTTATGAAACAAGGTGGTCAAATAGATTAGTATAAATTATATTACAGATAGTAGAGCAATGAAGATAAAGTTAGTGTAAATACAATAGTTGTAATGATCATCACTTTTCTTTTTAGATTTTCACTTATATTATACTTACGCTCAAGAAACTCTCCTAGTTTTAGGCCTGGATAGACACCAAAAAGTATCATTGGTACAGCCATTACTAGTACGATTACGATGTCTTGAGTCATTTTTTGCCTTCTATATATAGTCGTTTGGAATCTTGATATAC
>JAQIBW010000242.1 GCA_027858865.1 Sulfurimonas sp.
TGTTTACCTATAAGATTATTTTCAAGCATACATAATTCTTTCGCCATATCCATAGAAACAACAAAATCACGCTTTCCACTTTTGGAATCCGTAATAAATGAAACATAGTCTTCATCTTCAACAAAATCATATCTTTCTACTGCTCTTTTTATCCATGTAGGGAAAGGAGTATTTACTTCTAAATAAGTATGAATATCTCTTGCATTAGTAGAATTTATATTTTCTGCACCGATTTGTGAAGTTTGAATTTTAATTAATTCCATGATAACTCTTTTTTGATTGTCGGTCGTTTAAGTAGTTGAGGATAAATTTATGTGAGGAATTGACGGTTCATCACTTATAAACAACTCTAAACAGCGATAGGCAGATGAACCGTCAAGAACGTCCTATCACTTTTTAGAAGTGTTAATGATGCCTTACCGAAGTAAGGGCTTTATAACAGACCAAAAACTGTTACAAGTTACGGGTGTTGGTTAATGCTCATCTTTCAATGCCCTTAACGTAACGTCCTAACGAACTCCGATAGTTTTATAGTTCACATTATACCTTAAATTTAATCAACAGCTTATTAACTTTTAAAATATCTTTCAAAAATATCTCATTACTCTTTAAAAACCGAGGCATAACATTTTTTAAGTCAGCTTTTTTAAACTTGATAAGCTCATTAATATCAAAGTGAGGCATAGAAACTAAGTAATTATGTGAGCTTAAAGTCATTTTGTCATACACTCGAATCGGTGAGCGTTTTGGCTTGAACTAACATTCTTTTGATTAGTTATTCATTTGTTTTTACTAATTCTAATATATTGCGATTTACAATCATTATAAATACCCCTCAATAACTTCTATACAAGCCTCGTACCCGTAAATAACCATATACCAAGCATAATCAGTCGCATTAATAATCTTTTGCGTTTTAAGCTGCTCTGTCGATGGTTTACCTTTCATTTTTTTAAGCTCTATTTGCAACTCAACAGATTTTAAATAAACTTTGATATTTCAACTGTATTAGCTTTATTTTGTTTCATCCAAGCCGAAGAGCCTTTTGTATGAGGGTTCGGAAAATAGATCCCAGATAAAGAAATCTCATAGTAAATACCTCTTTTGTCAAGGTAGTGTATAAGCTGCTCTTGATGTTGTTTCTCACTCATATCATTATAAGTAAGTTTTCTATATTCAGCGGAAGTCATACTTTTTCGTGCTTCGTTTGCAGCGTTTTTTTGTTCTCGTTTCTCTTCTGAATAAGCCATTATAACACCTCTTTTATACAATTTTTACAGTAATAATTTCCATACAATTTAAACTTTCCAACTTTGCCACACGAGCAGTATTTTGTAATACTACTCATCTTCTAAATCGAATAATCCGGCACTATTAATACGTTCTTTAATAGCCATTTCCATATTAGGTGCAATTTGAGCGAAGTACTCTTCTTTTAACTCGCATAGAATAGTCTTTCTTCCCATCTTTAATGATTGGTACCCCTCACTACCAATGCCACCAAACGGACTCAAAACAGTATCGCCCGGGTTACTCCATAATTGCAATGCACGTTCTATAACTTCTAATTGTAAAGGGCATATATGACGTTCATCTTTTTCACTTCGACAACTTCTATGCTGTAGAGTATTTGACGGGTTAATATCCATCCAAATAGGAGAAGCGTATCGCTGCCAAGTCATAATACTTCCACGATTTAAACGACCATTTTCAGGCTTAAATTCCTCATTAAAATCATCAGTGCCATTGTAATATTCAAACCCACCACTTATGGGGTCTTCATTCACTCCAAGTTTACGCATAGTTACTAAGTAGTCAGGTATTCCTTGACGACTCATAGAACTATCTTTAACTATTTGCTTATGAAGTAATCCAAGTGCTTTAGTTCTTTGTTGCGCGACTACTGGATCTTTCCAGATACAAACCTCACTATGAAATACAAAACCTGCATTCTCAAATATACGAACCATCTCACCTCTAAAATCGTGAATACCTATATATCCATCATTCTGTTTAGAAGTTGGTAAATTCATACAATGAAACGATAATAATCGACCATTTTTAATAACTCTAAAAAGTTCTTTTGCTAAAAATTCAAAATGCTTATAAAATTCGCTACGTGTTCGGCTATTTCCCATATCACGATTAGAGTTTGAATAAGTGAAAAGCGATGCAAAAGGTGGCGAAAATAGACTATAGTCGATTGAGTTATCTTTTATGCCTTTTATTATTTCAGTACTATCGCCATTATATACAGCATACTCATCTGTAACTACTTGATTAAAAACTTTTATATTATCCATTGTTTTTTCCTTTTTTTAATTCTATATGAAATTTTATATGCTCTGACTGATTAGGAAAAAGCATAAGATTATCAGGTTCATTATTTAATTTATTAAAATCAATATGATGAACAACCTCATCAGAAGTTAGATATATTCCTATCTTGCATTCCATAACAAATCTATGTTCTAAAACTATATTTTTTTCACTTCTATTTGGATGGCTAGGCATAAATATTGCATAATAACCGTTACATTCATATTTACCACCATTATACGCTGGATTATTTTCACCCTTTTGAGCCTCGCCTATACACTTTAAAGAGCAAAACTTAGGGGTATCTCTAGATGGACTCTTGTATGTTTCAAACTCTTTACTACAGTTCTCACACACACCTTTAAAATTTTTAGTAGCACCTTTTTTATTCTCAGTCTTGAAAGCCCCAGAACATTTTTGAGAACAAAATCTAGGTA
>JAQIBW010000272.1 GCA_027858865.1 Sulfurimonas sp.
TAATATAGTAGATGGCAGTTCTTTTCATCCTATTCATTTGTCAAATGAAAATAATCAAAATGGATTTTACGATCTTTCTTATGAGAGGCAAGATGGAGTACTTGTTCCAATGGGTGAGCATGTAAGCGGTGGAGTAATAGGCTCTATTTTAAATCTTCGTGGATCTTCACTAGATTCTACAAGTGGGATGCCAACTGATGGTGTAATTCAAAATGTTATATCTCAGTTTGATTCTTTTGCCAAAGGTCTAATAGAATCAACTAATAACGTTTATGCAAGAACTTCTACAAAAAAAATGGAATCAGATACCTTAGATGTGAACCCTTCAAATTCTATTATTAATTCAACACTGAATGTAAAGGAGGGAGAGTTCGATTTAATAGTTTACGATTTAGATGGTAATATCTCTGCAAAAAGAACAATTACTATAAATACGGCGACTGTAATGACAGGTGTCCCAGGTTCAAACTCGATTGAAGGTCAAATTAACGCACAAGAAGATGACAATGCTGATGGAAATGCTAATAATGATATAGATGATTTCATCGGGTTTAATTGGGCTACATATATTAGTGGAGATAAGGCACTTGAATTAGATTTAGATTCATTGGCTAAATCAAGAGGTTATACTTTTTCTATTGAAGATGTCTTAAAAGATTCAACATATGAATCAGGAACTAACTTTGCGGGTGCTCTTGGTCTAAATAGATATTTTGATGGAAATAGTGCTCAGAGTATTCAGTTAAACCATACTTTAAGTAACAATCCAACTCTTATATCTGGGGCATCACCTTTAGCCGGTGATGATGTTGTAGCGCTTAGTATGATTCAGCATCAGTATGAAAAATTTGATTTTTATGTTGGAGATAGTAAATATAATACTACTGCCTATGGTATGTTTGATATTATTGCCACAGATGTTGGAACTCAAACAAATGCAGCAATACTGAAAAATGAGACTATTACAACTCAATTTAATGCTACTGAATTGGAATATAGTTCTGTTTCAAAAGTAAGCATAGATGAAGAGATGACAAATTTAATAAAATATCAAACATCATATGGTGCTGCAGCAAAAGTAATAACTACTATTGATCAGATGATGAATACACTTCTTGGGATAAAACAGTAATACAGATGCCAAAATTCAGTGTAGCTGTTTTAATTTCTGTTTTTGTTTTCTCTTTTTTCGGCTCTTTTTTTTACGCTATAGATTCTTATGCATTAGATAGTTCTTCTATTTTACTTCCTCCATCATTTGAACACTTATTAGGAACAGATAGACTTGGAAGGGATATCCTTGCTAGACTCATTGAAGGTGGAAAAATATCTTTGATTATAGGTGTAGGAAGCGCTTTTATTGCATCTGTTATAGGTCTTGTTTTAGGTTCAATGGCTGGATACTTTAGAGGAAATGTAGATAAAGCATTTGTTGTTATGGTTGATCTGTTTTTAACATTTCCAACTTTCTTTTTGCTTTTAGCACTAGTTAGTTATGTAAATGCATCTGCATGGGTTTTAATAGTTATCATATCTATAACAGGTTGGATGACAACAGCAAGACTTATTCGTTCTGAGAGTTTTAAAGTAACTTCACAGCCCTTTATAAAAATTTTAAATATTGCAAAAGTCTCTAAGGCAAAAATCCTCTTTAAATATTATGCTCCGATTCTCGCTCCAATATATTTTGTTAGTTTTACGTTTGGAGTTGGTGGAGCAATTCTTGCAGAATCAGGACTAAGTTTTCTAGGACTTGGTATTGTTGCACCACAAATGAGTTGGGGTACAATATTAAGTGGCGGAAAAGAAGTTATAGAGATTGCTTGGTGGGTTAGCTTTTTTCCAGGATTAATGATTTTTTTAGTTACATTTTCACTTATAAATATTTCAAACTATCTTCAACAATTAACAAATCAAAAACAGATTCAAAACTAAAGGCTACTAGATGCAAGATAGAAATATAGGGTACTTTTTTATTGTACTGGCTAGTGTAATTATTGTCCTTGCTGGTGTGAAAAGTGCAGCATCTATTGTGATACCATTTTTACTTGCACTTTTCATAGCTATTATACTTTCTCCATCATATAACTACTTCAATAAAAAAGGTATACCTAATGGTCTGTCTTTAACTATAGTTATAACTATTTTTATAATCTTTTTAATGTTTGTTGCAAAACTTATTGGTACATCAGTTCAAGAGTTTAGCTCAAATATTGGTATTTATGAACAACAGTTATCTAACAGTTTTAATAAAATATCTGAGATGGCAGTTAGCCTTGGAATAGAGATTCCTGAAAATGAGATAGCAAGTATTATAAACCCAAAACAGATTATGCAGCTCTCTAGTGGAATAGTCCAAGGTATAGGTTCAATGTTTACAAATGGGTTTGTAATTCTGTTGAGTGTCATATTTATGCTTTTAGAATCTGAGCATTTTACAAGCAAGATAACATATGCGACAAAAGACAATGAAGTTATAAATAATATCCAAGTGATACTTAGTAAAATAAAAAGGTATATGGTTTTAAAAGCTCTTATGTCACTATTTACAGGATTTGTAATTTGGATAGCTCTGTTACTTGTAGGCACTGACTATGCTTTCCTTTGGGCATTTTTAGCTTTTATGTTAAACTTTATTCCAAATATAGGTTCTATTATTGCCGCAATTCCGGCTGTACTTCTGACACTAATCCAATTAGGTTCTGTAAGTGCCTTAATTGTTTCTGCAATATATGCTGGTATTAATATAATAATAGGTTCTATTTTGGAGCCAAAAATAATGGGTAGGGGACTTGGACTATCTACATTGGTAGTGTTTCTATCATTACTGTTTTGGGGATGGTTGCTTGGGATTGTAGGGATGCTACTATCTATTCCTCTCACCATGATTGCTAAAATAATTTTAGATGCAAACGAAAACACTAAATGGATAGCTGTACTTTTGGGTACTGGAGAGAATCTTAAAAGTGTAGATGCTAAGTAAAATAAAAGAGCAATATAGATATACTTTCCTTTTAAAATTCTTCAAGGTTTATGATGTCCAATAATAATATGAAAATTCGAAAATGTCTTTTTCCCGCAGCTGGATACGGTACAAGATTTTTACCAGCCACTAAAGCTATTCCTAAAGAAATGCTTCCTGTTTTAACTAAACCACTCCTTCAATACGGTGTAGAAGAAGCTATAAGTGCTGAGATAGATACAATGGCAATTGTTACAGGTAGGGGTAAAAGAGCTATTGAAGATCATTTTGATATTTCTTATGAGTTAGAGCATCAGATTAAAGATACAGCTAAAGAGCACTACCTAACTGAGATAAGAAAAGTAATCAACAACTGTACTTTTTCATATACTAGACAGATTAAGATGAAAGGTTTGGGTCATGCAATAGCTTGTGGCGAAACACTTATTGGTAATGAGCCCTTTGCCGTAATATTAGCAGATGACTTGTGTGACAATGATGGTGATTCTGTACTCTCTCAAATGATTAAACTATTTGAAAAGTACAAATGTAGTATTGTTGCGGTTGAAGAAATACCACCTGAACATAGCAATAGATATGGTGTTATTGCAGGTGATACAATAGAAGATAATGTGATAAGAGTTACAGATATGGTAGAAAAACCAGAACCAAAAGATGCTCCTTCAAACTTAGCAATTATTGGAAGATATATACTTACTCCGGATATTTTTGACATCATTAAAGATACAAAAGCTGGACGCGGTGGAGAGATTCAAATAACAGATGCACTTTTAACACAGGCAAAAAAAGGCGGAGTTATCGCATATAAATTTAAAGGTAAAAGATTTGATTGTGGTAGTGTAGATGGTTTTGTTGAAGCTACAAACTACTTTTACAATAAACAAAAATAACGGACAATATTATGATATTAATGATTGATAACTATGACAGCTTTACTTATAATATCGTTCAATACTGTAGAGAATTAGGAGCAGATTTAAAGATAATAAGAAATGATGAGATGAGTGTAACTGAAATAGAAGCACTACATCCCCAAAAAATTATTATCTCTCCTGGCCCTGCATCTCCTGATGTAGCTGGGGTTACTTTAGAAGTTATAGACTATTTTAAAGATAAATTGCCAATTTTAGGAATTTGTTTAGGTCATCAGAGTATAGCAAAGGT
>JAQIBW010000257.1 GCA_027858865.1 Sulfurimonas sp.
ATACAATAGCAACAGAGAGGATGATAAGCTTGGTATCACTCATAGCGGAAGCCAGAAAAAAATATGAGGTTATTTTAGTAAGTTCAGGTGCAGTTGCAGCTGGATATACAACATTAAAATTAGATAGAGACAAGGGTACTAGTAAAAAAGTATTAGCTGCCGTTGGTCAACCTATTTTAATGAGTAGTTATAAAAATAAATTTGATATATATGGTATAGATACAGCTCAAATCCTCTTAACAGAAGATGACCTTGATTCTAGAATGCATACAAAAATATTTCAACAGATCATAGAGAAAATTTTGGAGAATGGTATTTTACCTATTGTGAATGAAAATGATATATCAACGACTCCCGATCAACTCTTTGGAGATAATGATCAGCTATCGGCTCATGTTGCACACCATGTAAATGCTGACAAGCTTATTATTTTAAGTGATATAGATGGGTTATATGACTCTGACCCAAGGAATAACCCAAAAGCAAAGATTAGAAAAATAGTGAATAAAATAACAGAGGAAGAACTTACTCAAGAGTTTACACCTAACAATAAGTTTGCATCAGGTGGTATTGTCACAAAATTAAAAGCTGCTGAGTATATTATGGATAAAAATAAAGAAATGTTTTTATGTAGTGGATATGACCTAACAACTGCAAGCGAGTTTCTTCTGGATGATATTCATAATAAGGGTACACTATTTAGCAAAAAACAAAAAAACTAAAAGAAGAAAATATTTACTTCGATGGAAAAGTAGCAAGTAGAGCCATCATTTTGGCAGATGGAACAAAACCAACTCTAGTTTAAAACTTTTTAATAAGGTGTTACCCTTCGTAGTTGTTACTAAGCTTTTTTTTCATGACCTTTTGTTAAGTGTATAAATAGACCCAAAGCAGCCACAAGAAGAGCAGTAGACGAAATTATTGCCACTGGGTAATATAAATTGCCTGCCAAAGCCAATTCAAGTTTAAAGTGCAACACTTATAAAAATTAAGAACAGTAAAATAGCTTTGAGGCTAAGGATTAATAGTGATTGAAAGGGCTTTTGATTATGTTTTATTCTGTAGAAGTAGCTTAAATAGCATGATGGAAGAAAGTAAAAGATATCGTAAATATAACCGCCATCTTATGTCCAGTAATTAATTATTAATATCTACAAACCCCTATATTGCGTGTATTATTGCTTGTATATTAACGCCAATAAACTCGCCATATATTATTGATATAGAAAGAGCAATGAAACAAGAGTATTCCCAAGATACTAAAAAAAGAAACTTACAGATACTATCACTTACTCATATAACAGTTCAAAAAGAGTGTGAAGAATATTTTAAAACAAATCCATCTGCATCAGCATATGACAAAGAATTTATACTAGGCACCCATAAGAGTTTTTATTCTAAAGAGGGTATGGAGCCTTTTTTAGATGTTACTCATGATGGTATGCAAGATAGGATAGTCCCTGGTGCTATTAGAAAAAGAGATGTTAAGGTAGGAAATCATATAGCACCAAGTGCAGATAAACTTGATAGCATGATGAATGAGTTTGAACACCTTTATAATAAGTCTTTAGTCTCCAATGATGCAGTGAAACTTATTCATATATTAGCATCTCACCATAGGTTGATGTGGATACACCCTTTTTTAGATGGAAATGGAAGAACGGCTAGGCTGGCATTAGATGGAGCGTTTGCTAGTATTAAAATGAGTGGATATGGTTTATGGAATATTTCTCGTGGACTTGCAAGAAATTCTACTGAATATAAAGATAACCTTTCTTATGCTGATATGCCACGACAAGGAGAAAGAGATGGAAGAGGTGCTTTATCTTCTAATGCGTTGGCACAATATGTAAACTTTATGTTAGATATCTCGTTAGATCAAGTAGCGTATATGAATAAGCACCTAAAATTAAATGCTCTTACATCAAAAATAGAGCTATATGTACAAAGGGTAAATGATGGTTTGCTTGATATTGAACCTTTACCCAAGCACAGTGAAAAGATATTTAAATATTTACTACTTAGTGGTGAGTGTGCAAGAGGAAAAATCCCTGAGATTATAGGAATGAAAGAAAGAACTGCTTCAAGGGTAACATCAGAACTTTTAAAAAGAAACTTTATAGAGTCTGATACTAAAGCAGGGGCAATAAGACTTAAAATAGGTGCGTCTATGGCATCGTATCTATTTCCGATGCTTGTACCTGAGAAGGATTGAATTTTAACTCTGGAATGTCCCTCTCTTCTGTGACTCTTTTTACCCAATTTCAGAGTGAATCTGGATGGATACCAATCTTTCTGCTGTATCGTTGATGCTGTAACCATTTTTAGTAACTTGTTTTACTGCCTCTACTATGAACTCTTCACTATAAACTACTCTCGCCATTTTTTAATCCTATTAAACCTCATAATGCTTTAACATTATTTTATCTAAATTACTGAATTAAATATTGTCTAGTTTATAGGGGACATTCCAAATTTCTTTAATTGCGACGTAATTAAACAATGGTGGCGATAAAACCTTCTACACTGTAGAATTACGATTTATCAAATATTAAAATAGGATTACTAATGGCAAAAACAAACTACAGTTATGAAAAACGGGCCCGTGAGTTGGAAAAAGAGAAAAAAAAAGAAGAAAAGCGTAAGAAAAAGTTAGCTCAAAATAGTGATGAAACACAAGAACAAGATACCAAGACAGCTCCAAATACGCCCAATGCTCAAGAAGCATAGCATATAACGAAGTCTACTTGAGAGAAAATTACAAAATCTTTGTTAGTATTGTAAAGTTTAAGAGTGTATGTCTTTATCCCAATGTAAGTTACCATCTTCTGAAGATGAACTTTCTAAATGTTTATAGCCAATACACCCATAATCATCAATACTAGTAATTTCAATTAAGTTGACGTTACTCAATTTTAAATCTTTAATAGCTTCTCCGTATATCGCGAAATTTACACCTGGTGCATCTTTTGTACTAATAAATACAACACCATTAAATCTTCTATCTTTTGAAATAGACTTTTCAACATTTTCTATTAAAAATTGATTTAGTTCATATCTATCTTCATCAGAGGAGAGTGTTGAGAAAATTTCATTAATTAGCAAATCTTTAAATACAAGTGAAATAAGAATTTCTTCGTCAGTCTGAAATAATGTGTGTAAAACATTTACATTTTCTAGATATCGTGTTTCTTCTTTTGATTTATAGAATGTTCCAAGTTGACCAACAAACCAAAAATCATCCTTCATTATCTCAGTGTAATCAAAGATTGCAATATTCACTAAGTCACCTATTTTTACTTCTAATTCTGCTAAACTAGTTTGAATAGAAGATGAGCCATATAAAGTTGGTTTACTTACAGATGAAAATGCTCTTCCAGATGGGTATGGTGGATTATATAGTTGTTTAATATGATAAAAAGGTTCATTATTTAAACACTTACGTGCCCGATAGAATAGATTAGTATTATGACTAGCTAATGGTGAAATAATTGGCTGATATACATTCATAATAGGTTGGATGTAATCTTCAAACATTTTTTTTGCTTGACCGGTAGTATCAGATAGACGTTCGATTTGTTTTTTTCGTGATATTATTTTTTCTCTTAGGTTCCCAAGTTTCTTATGATGTGTATACATTTTCATAGTATTAACCTTTGAGTTTTGGCCATCTGTTATACTCTATAATAAATCTTTATCTATGTATATTTTAGCATTTGGATAAGTTACTTTGTATATGACTTTCATTTTTTAGCAGTCTCTTATAGTGTCTTTTTACGATTTGTAACTAAAAAGATGGCTTAATGAAAAAAAACAAATAAATTAGCACTGTTTTATAATTTTTGAGTATTCTGTTATAAAATCTGTATTTAAGAAAATTTATTACTCCCCTTAGCTAAAATACATGTACATGAGGTGTGAAATGTTTAAATCAGCGCTTTTAATTAAACCTATTTCAATCATTTTCTTTTTAGGAATATTTCATTTTATTGTAGTTTTTTTCTTTATACTTCCTAAAGTTGAAGATAGTGTTTATAACATAGAAAAGAAAAATGCCATAGCAATTATGGATAAAATATCCTCTGTTAGTCATAACATTTACCAAGACATAAATTATTTCAAAAAAACTGCACTAGATATTCATAAAGAAAATCTCAAAAATATAAATCTTATTGCCTACTCAATCATTCAAATAAACTATGCCAAATTTAAAGCGGGTGAGATGAGTGAATCTCAAGCAAAATCTACAACTTACGAGCAAATAAGTAAACTTAGTTATGGAAAAGATGGTTATTTTTTTATTTTAAGCGAGAGTTATCAATTACTATCTCTTAAAGATGTAAATGAGAACTTTTTTTCAAAAGAAATAGTGGATAAGGTTAGAGTCAATAAAGAAGGATTTGTCACATACTCTGGAGTTAAATCTCTTGAAAAATTGAGTTATATTAAAAAGTTTGAACCGTGGAATATCTACGTAGGAACTGGAATATATACTAATGAGATAAGCAGTATGGTAGAAGATAGAAAAAAAGAGCTATTTAATTCTTTTTACAAAATAATAGAACAAACCAAAATTACTCAATCA
>JAQIBW010000211.1 GCA_027858865.1 Sulfurimonas sp.
AGGTTGTGGTAATGGAAGGAGTTTTTTATATCCACTTAAAGAAATCGGATTTAAAAACTTGCATGGGTGCGACCCCAATCTTTCAGAGTCCATTCTTTACCCTAATGGACTACAAATCACTAGTTCAGCTATTTTTGATATTGAAGGTAAATGGGATATTATGGCAAAAGTCAGTGTTGGAAATCTGCAAAGATTTTACAATGTAAAAGCTGATACAAGAAAAAAAGAGACCTCTGAATATTAGGCTATAATGTGCCTATGAACGATACTACAATAATACTTCCATCAGCTCGTGCCATTAGGCATGAGCAACTCAAAATAGAACACTCAACTCTATTCTTGCCAAATCATATAACTATGAGCGAATTTATCTCTAAGCTCTGCATCGTTAAAGATTTTAAAATGACTGATGAAGATAGTAGAGTGTTACTTCTTCTTGAAGCTTCTGATTTTAATTCATTTTCATCTTTACAGATACAAAGAAACTTTTTCACATTTACTAAAAACTCATCATATATATTTAAATTTTTTGAAGAGTTAAGTGCTGAATTATATGATATTAACAATCTTGACACTTCAGATATATATGCAGAATATGAAGAGCATATAACAATACTTCAAGAGTTATACACAAGATATGAAAAGCTCTGTAGTGAGAGAAAAATCCTCGATAAAATATTTCTACCGAAGCTTTATAAGTTTAATGAAGAGTATGCATCTTCACATAAAAATATTGACCTGCATGCAGTTGGGCATCTAACAAACTTTGAACTTGAACTTTTACAAAAGTGTTGTGAGTTTAGCAATGTTAATATCATATTTGAGACTTCTAAATTCAACACTAAGATGCAGAGTAAATTTGCAGAGATATTAGGTTTCGAGCTAGAAGTTGGCTACAGGTATAAAATATCTTTAAATACTAAAGAGGTATTAGAGCAAGAGAGCAGAGATAAAAACACAAGCATAAGTTGTGAGTCATTTAGTGAGACTATACTTCAAGTGGCTTTTGTAAAGAAAAAAGTCTATGACTATATCCAGAGTGGATATAAACCTGAGCGCATCGCTGTAATACTCCCAGATGAAAAGTTTGCAACACTTCTAAAGACTTTTGATAGCAAGCATAACTTTAACTTTGCTATGGGTGAGCCATACTCAAAAACGAAAATATATGAAAAGCTAAACTCTTCATGTAAAGCTATAGAACAACTTTCAGAGGAAAACAGTGCTAGACTAGAACGAGTCGGTGATGAAATATACAAGACTTTGTTTAGCATCTACTACAAGAAAGTTGAAGAAGTAGACATTATAGAGTTTTTACAAAGTTTTTTAGAGAGTTGTGAAGTTAACAAAGTAGAGAAAAAAATCTTTAATGAACAAATATATTCTTTAAAAAATATACTTCCAAGCATGAAAGAGATGAGCATAAAATCTCTTATATCTCTATTCCTTCAACGTCTTGCATCTGCGACTATTGATGATGTTAGAGGTGGTAAGGTTACAGTTATGGGAGTGCTTGAGACTCGTGCTATAGACTTTGATGCTGTGGTTATAGTTGATTTTAGTGATGGTAATGTTCCAAGACGAAGTGACAAAGATATGTTTTTAAATACAAACATAAGAGAGATGGCAAATCTACCAACTATGAGTGATAGAGAAAACCTCCAAAAGCACTACTATGAGATGCTGATAAACTCATCTAAAGAAGCTGCAATCTCTTTTGTAGCATCTGAGCAGAGTAGTGCCTCTAGGTTTTTAAAGCATCTTGGAATCAAGGCTGAAAATAAACACGAAGAGTTAGACTATGCACAAGTACTTTTTCAAAAATCAACACCGGCTGTAAAAGAAGATAAAAAGATAGTTATGGAGTACAGCTTTAAAGATGTAAAACTATCTGCCACAAAACTAAAAACATTTTTGACATGCAAGAGAAAGTACTATCATAAATACATACAACATATAAACCAACATGATATTCCTAAAGATATGCCAGCCGAATGGGAAATAGGAACAGCTGTTCATGAAGCACTAAAAGTGTTATATAGCAAAAGAAACTCTTACACATCTGTAGATGATTTAAAAAGAGATCTCAACAATGAACTAGATGATGTTTGTGGTGGCAGTGAGTTAGACAAATACCTCATAGATATGCAAAAAAGAAGACTAGATACATTTTGTGAAAAAGAAATAGTACGTTTTGCAGATGGCTGGCAGGTAAAAGAGTGTGAAAAATCTTTAGAGTGCTCTTTTGCAGGCATGACGCTAAGAGGTGTAATAGACAGAGTAGATGCTAAAGACGGTGAAATGTTTGTACTTGACTACAAAACAGGCTCATACCCTCTCTACACTGCAAAGACATTCACAGATGCTACAGACTTCCAGTTAGAGTTCTACTATCTTTTAGCATCTACGCTAGGAAAAGTAAGCGCATGTGGATACTACGACCTCAAAGACTCAAAAATAGTTCCTGAGGCTTTTTTAGAAGAAAAACTTGAAATCCTACAATCAAACATAAAAGACTTATTGATGA
>JAQIBW010000046.1 GCA_027858865.1 Sulfurimonas sp.
ATTAGATATTTCAGCTAAATAGGTGTTACAAAGTGGTGCACTTTTGCACTGTATAGTGGTGTATATTTGGATTGCACTTGACATTTGTATGAACTTTTAAAAAGTTAGTTAGTTTTTCATGTTTTATTTCATAATTCATTTTACTTTACCTTTTTGCATTATTCTGTGGCTCTGTATTTTTTTATTTTGAAGCGGTAATATCTTGCTCGAAACATTTTATTCTCCGTAGTGAGTCCACATTCTTAATATTCTGATTGTTTTTGCTGTTTCTTTTATTTCGTAGACTAAACGGTGTTTTATGTTGATTCTTCTTGAGTATGTGCCGCTTAGATAACCTACTAATTTTTCGTAGGGAGGTGGAGTTTGAAGTGGGTCTTTTTTGATAATTTCAATTAGTTTTTTGGCTTTTTTATCAAGATTTGCGGAGCTTAGGTTTTTGGCATCTTTTAGAGCTAGTTTAGAGTAGAGTATTTTGTACTCTACCATTTTACTTCTTCGCTAAACTCACTATCTGGAGCATCCATAGCTTTTTTTATAGACACTGCCATCTTTGGTACAGAGTTTAGGTAAAGTGTTTCTTCTATAGCATTCCAATCATCTTCAGATACCATTACTACATTGTTTCTTTTACCTGTTATGGTGATAGGCTGATGAGTCTGAGCTGTTTCATCCATCAATTTGTATATGTTTGTTCTTGCTTGACTTGCTGTCATTATTTTGTTCATAAAAAATCCTTTATTTAAAATAGTACTAAAAAACGTACGTTATGTCAATTTAAGGAGCTACTTTTTCACTTTCCTTGTTTTGTCACTGCTTCTCTCAATTTGTCTTTTTTACTTTTACTTTTCCCTTTTACTGGGGCTTTTCCTTTTTTTTCTTTTGGTGCGTCACCTTCTAGTTCAAAGCCTTCTATTTGTTCTTTTTCTAGGTTTATATCACAACGCTTTTCTATTAGTTCAAAGTGAGCTGTATCTTCGTGTCCTACAAAAGTTATGGCGTCACCAGTTTTTCCGGCGCGCGCTGTACGTCCTATGCGGTGTATGTAGTCTTCAGGTGAGCGGGGAAGGTCAAAGTTCACAACGCAGGAGATATCGTCTATATCAAGCCCACGTGCGGCAATGTCAGTGGCAAAAAGGATATTGATTTTTTTATCACGAAAATCTTCCAGCGTATATACACGTTCTTCTTGTTCTAGATTTCCGTGAAATGACTCAGCTTCGTAACCGTGTTTTCTGAATTTCTCAGCTATATTGTCAGCAGCTCTTTTGTTTGCCATGAACACTAAAACAAGTTCCCATTTATGAGTTTTTATAAGATCTCTTAAAAGTGGACCACGGTTTTTGTGATTTACCTCTATAACTCTTTGGTTTATCTTTTGTACTGTTGGTTCTTCTTGCTCAATTGTAACTTCTACAGGATCTTTTGTGATTTTAGCAGCAATATCTAACATCTTTGGTGGATAAGTCGCTGAAAACATTAGATTTTGACGCTTCAAAGGTAACTCTTGTAGTATGAGTTCAAGCTCTTCTGCAAAGCCAAGATCAAGCATCTTGTCTGCTTCATCAAGTACAAAAAACTCCAACTTAGATAGATTCATTTGTTTTTTACTTATAACATCTAACAAACGTCCAGCAGTTGCAACTACAACGTCACATCCTTGTTGGATATTGAAAAGCTGATCACCGATACTCTCGCCACCTATGATACTTACAACTATTGGTTTTTTATCAAAAAATTCGCTGAAACTCTCAAATGCTTTTGCAACCTGAAGAGTTAACTCTCTTGTAGGAGTAAGTACAAGGGTTTTTATTTTTGGTTTTCCCTCAGGAATATTTTGTAACCACAGTTCAAGTATAGGCAAAACAAAACTAGCGGTTTTACCACTACCAGTTTGGGCTCTTGCCATTACGTCATTTTGTTTTAATACAAGCGGAATAACTTTTTCTTGTATAGGCGTTGCCTGCACAAAATCATTTTTTTGAAGAGCTAGTTGTATTTTAGTATTTAGTTTAAAAGTGTTAAATGTCATTTTTTTTCTTTACTAGGAAGTTCTTTAGTATATCCAATTTTGAATTAACAAGCTGTTAAAAGGAAAAATATTATATTCTACAAAATAAAGGAAAAGAATGAAAAACTATGTTTATGTTGCAACAAGTCTTGATGGTTATATAGCCGATAAGGAAGGAAAACTTGATTGGTTGCCGTC
>JAQIBW010000177.1 GCA_027858865.1 Sulfurimonas sp.
TTGAGCTGTATGAATGGAGATTAACTCCAGCATCTCTTCTTTAGTAGTTTTACTATCAAGAAAGTCAAGAACTTCAACTATCCCTATAGAACCCATAGAGTGGGGAAGTCTTGTGTACTTTTGCTCTAAATAACAAACTTCATCTATAAGTCCTAAATCTAGCATCTTGTGAGTTCTTTTTGAGATTCTATCTCTTAAAACATCTCTGTTTACATCAATATTATAAATATCTAAATTTTCTATGATAGGTTTAGGAGGATTTTGCTGAAACCACTCTGTTGGAGTGAGACCAGATGCTCTATAAATCAAAAGGGCTTTTTCCATTCTGTAAGCATCATTTTGGCTAATATTTTGCATATAATCAGAATCAATTTTTGTGAGTAAACCATAACAAACTTGAAGGTTTTCAAGTTCATTTTTTACCTTAACTGTAGTCTTGGTATCTATGTTTGGAAGTGTTGATAAGCCGTTTAGAAGTGATTTTAGATAAAAAGAAGTACCACCGACAATGATTAGATTCTTACTCTTTTTTTCACATAACTCTTTCACTTCTTTGTAGATATTTATAAAAACATCTACACTAAAATAATCATCTGGATTAAGCACATCTATCCCAAAATGTCTAACTTTTGAAAGTTCTTTTTTGGAAGGTTTTGCAGATACTATATCAATCTCTTTATAGATGCTAAGTGAGTCTATAGATAGTATATATGCATCTATTTTTAGAGCAATTTTTATAGCTAAGTCACTCTTTCCGGATGCAGTTGGACCTATGAGTGCGAGTTGCTTTATAGCTTTATTCATAGCAAAATTATATCATTTTAAATCAACTTTGGGTAAAATAAAACAAAAATATTCTGAGGTAAACAGTTGCAAAGATATATTAACAAAATAAAAGACTTTAACGAACTTGTAATGTTCGAACACTCTGTATTCTCTTTGCCATTTATCTTTATCGCGATGATTGTAGCAGCTGATGGTTGGTTTGGCTATTGGCTACTTATTATGGGTGCATTAGCGGCTGTTAGTGCAAGAAACTTTGCTATGGGACTTAACAGATATGCAGATAGAGATATAGACGCAGTTAACCCTAGAACAGAGTCTCGTCCAAATGTTGATGGAAGACTTGACGCTACAAGTATTATGATTTTTGTAGTTGTAAATGCTTTTGTTTTTATCGCAGTAGCATATATGATAAACGACTTAGCACTTTATCTTAGTATTCCTATTCTTTTTGTTCTTGGCTCTTACTCATACTTTAAAAGATTTTCACATTTAGCACATATTGTGTTAGGTATTTCACTTGGTCTTGCTCCCATAGCCGGTGTCGTTGCAGTTCAAGCTAGCATCCCTGCTTGGTCTGTAATCTTGAGCCTTGGTGTTATCTTCTGGGTTGCAGGATTTGATTTGTTATACTCACTTCAAGATATAGAGTTTGACAAAGAAAATAATCTATACTCAATTCCCTCTCGTTACGGGGCAGATGCTACGCTTTTTATATCATCACTATTTCATATGCTTAGTGTAATCTTTTGGGCTTTGTTTGTTTGGGTTGCAGGACTAGGTATTTTCGCTTATCTGGCTGTAATACTTAGTGCTCTAATGCTAGGTTTTGAGCATAAGATAGTTAGAAAAGATTTTACTCAGATTGATCGTGCTTTTTTTACAGTTAACGGTTATCTTGGTGTTGCATTTTTCGTATTTATTATTTTAGATAAGGTAGTAGCATGAGTGTTCGCCTAGTCTCAGCTCCTATTAGCTTACTGTATAGTGAAATGAGTCTTGATGAAGAGGCATACCTTAGAGAGTTTTCACGGTTGAGTGAGAGTGATGATGATCCTATTAGCCAGTGGTTGAAACTTGCAAAAGGTAGAGGTGAGACTTCTGAAACTGATCCAGTTCTATTAAACCTTGTCGTAGAGCTTCATAGAAAAATAGATGCTTTGGAGATGTTTATAAAAGATGAGACTCCAAAAAGAGTACCTATGACGCATAAAATAAAAATAGAATCTATAGGCTTTGAGCACTTTAAAGTAGAGTCTGCTGATTTAGAACCAGGTCAAGAATACTACGGTCGTGTTGAGATGCCGGTTCATCCAAAAAGAGATGTTCCTATATTTTTCAAAGCTATTGATGAGTCATTAGCAGAGATTGTAAAAATACATGATCGTGATGAAAAAGAGTGGGGTGTATATTTGACAGCTAGAGAAAGAGTCCTTATCCGTGAGGCAAAAGCTAAATGAAATATGCTCACCTAATCAATATAGAGTACGTTGTGGTTGTTATGGCAGCTATGATTTTATATCTTGTGTATTATGTCTTTACAAAAGATTCAGAATTTAATAAAAATATTCGTTCTGTTGCATCTGTCGTTGAAGATTTAAATAGAGAGATATTTTACCTAAAAAAAGAGCTGACAGATACTCAGAAAAATATTAAAAGTAACACTAGTCGTATGAGCGATAAAGAGATATATGAAGAAGTAGAGAGAACAGTGTATGATATGGTTAAACCACGATCAGTTGGAGTTCAAAGACTTGAAGATACACTTATAACCATAGATGAGCAGATGAACCTTAGGATCGCATCACTAGAAAGTGGCGTAAAACAAATATCTATTCCTAGTTCAGTTCATGGAAATGATGATCAAAAAATTATCTCACTGTTTAAACAGGGTGTTTCACTAGAAACTATCTCTAAAGAATTACATATCTCAAAAGCAGAAGTTGAGTTTGTTCTTAAAATAAATAAAATAAAATAAAATGCCAGATATAAAACTCTTTACATTAGTTGCTATATTGATTTTTGTAAGCATAGTTCTTACGTATACTTTATCTGCCTATACCACTCTACTTTTTGGAGTTAATGAGTTCCACTTTGCTATAAGGCAGACGTTTTTTGGGTTTTTAGGCATTATAATAATCTGGTCGTTAGCACAACTAGACCCTGAGAAGTGGTTAAGTACAATAGGTTTTACGCTCTTTATCGGTTCAACAATTTTGATGATTGCTATGCCTTTTTTACCGGAATTTTTAGTAGCAGCTGTTGGTGGAGCAAAAAGATGGATAAAAATATTTGGTTTTTCACTAGCACCTGTTGAATTTTTTAAAGTCGGATTTGTTTACTTCTTGTCTTGGAGTTTTTCAAGAAAGATTGGTCATCATGACGGGATGGGAATAGGAGCAGAGTTTAAACGCTTCATTCCTTATGCTCTTGTTTTTGTAGGTGCTATGTTTATGATAGCTTTTATTCAAAATGACTTAGGACAAGTTGTTGTTCTTGGAATGACTCTACTTTTTATGTTGATGTTTGCAGGCAGTAGTTTTAGATTTTTCCTTTCACTCCTTTCTATCTCTTTGCTATTTTTTATATTTTTTATAATGACAGCAGAACACAGGATTAATAGAATAAAATCATGGTGGGCATTAGCTCAAAATAGTGTACTACAACTATTTCCTGCATCTATTGCCCAGAAGTTAAGAGTACCAACTGAGATAGAACCATATCAGATAGGGCACTCTTTAAATGCCATACATAATGGTGGAATGTTCGGAACAGGACTAGGGGGAGGAACTTTTAAGCTTGGTTTTTTAAGTGAAGTTCATACTGACTTTGTGCTAGCCGGACTAGCAGAAGAGTTTGGTTTTATAGGTGTTTTAGGAGTAGTTATACTCTTTATGTGGATACTCCAAAGAATCTTTAAAATAGCAAATCGCTCAAATGATAGAAGTATGTATCTTTTTTCACTGGGTGTGGGCTTACTACTGGCATTTGCTTTTCTCATAAATGCTTATGGTATAAGTGGTATTACCCCGATTAAAGGTATTTCAGTTCCTTTTCTAAGTTATGGGGGTTCTGCTCTTATTGCAGCATCTATTGCTATTGGAATGGTGCTTATGGCTTCTAAAAAGGCAGATATGAAATGAAATTATGTATAACCGGCGGTGGAACAGGTGGACACTTGATGATAGCACAGGCTCTTGTAGAAGCCGCAGTTAAACAGGGTCATGAAGCTATTTTTATAGGTTCTACTAGTGGACAGGATAGAAAATATTTTGAACAAAGAAGTGCTTTTTCGCATGTCTACTTTTTAGAGACTACGGGAGTGGTAAACCAAAAAGGACTTGGTAAGTTTAAAGCTTTATATAAAGTATTTAGTGCCTTTTTAAAATCTAGAAAGATACTAAAAAAACATAAAATCCAAGCAACATATAGCGTAGGCGGATTTTCAGCGGCCCCTGCATCTATTGCATCTATAACTAAGAGGATACCACTCTTTATGCATGAACAAAATGCAGTAGAGGGAAGATTAAACTCACTTTTAAAGCCTTTTGCAAAAAGATTTATCTCTGCTTATGATAAAGATTCTTTTATAAAAGGATACCCAGTAAAAGAGATCTATTACAAAGATTCAAGAGTTAGAAAGAGTCTTGAGAACATCATTTTCTTAGGTGGTTCACATGGGGCAAAAGCTATAAATGACTTAGCACTTAGTGTTGCTGTAGAGTTAAAAGACAGAGGTATTAAGATTATTCATCAAGCAGGTGAGAAAGATTTTGATAGAGTGCAAAAAGAGTATAAGATAAAAGGTGTTGAAGTTGAGCTGTATAGCTTTACGAAAGATTTGGCATCTCTGATTCAAAGGGCAGACTTGGCTGTTAGTCGCGCAGGAGCGAGTACACTTTGGGAAGCTACAGCAAATGGACTGCCTGCTTTTTATGTACCGTATCCGTATGCTGCAGGTGATCATCAGTACTACAACGCAAGGTTCATTGTTGAGAATGAACTTGGCTGGTGTGAGCGAGAAGATGAAGATTTAAAAGCTAAATTACTTGAGATTTTAGATGAACCTCTTGAAGAAAAAAGTAAAAAACTTATGGAGTATTCAAATAGTGATGTTGCAGATAAAATGATAGAAGATGTACAGGAGAGTATAAAGTGTTAAGAGAATTAGCGCAAGGTTTAGTAGATCTGATTTTTGATTGGGGATATATAGGTATCTTTTGTCTTATGGCAGTAGAGAGTTCATTTATACCTTTTCCTAGTGAAATCATTCTAATCCCAGCAGGCTATTTAGCTTCACAGGGGCAGATGAGTATAGGTATGATAATGTTTAGTGGTTTAGGTGGTTCGATTGTTGGAGCCTTTATAAACTACTATTTGGCACTTACTCTAGGGCGAAAAATCCTTAAAAAATATGGAAAGTATTTTTTTGTAAAAGAGAGTGCTTTAGATAAGATGGACAGTTTCTTTCAAAAGCATGGTCATATATCTACTTTTACCGGAAGACTTATCCCCGGTATTCGTCAGCTAATTTCCATACCGGCAGGTCTGGCTCGTATGAACTTGGTGCAATTTTCAATATACACAGCACTCGGTGCTGGCATCTGGGCACTAATACTTACATTGCTTGGGTTTTTTATAGGTGAAAATCAAGAACTAATAGACACCTACTTAAAACAGATTACAATTACGGTTGTATTACTATTGATTCTGTTGGGTTCATGGTATGCTTATTATCAAAAAAATAGAGGAGTTAAAAGTGAGTAATATGGAATATATGTTGGGAACAGGGTTTTTGGGAACAAGAGCACCTATATTTATGGATGTAGTGACACTGATTGTGGCACTTTTACCTTTATTAGTAGCGAGTGCTATCTATTTGGCTAAAACAAAAAGATATAAAGCACATGCTTATGCACAGATATTTATATTTGCTTTTTCTGTCATAGTGTTGGGTTATTTTGAGACTGGCGTTAGAATGGTTGGCGGTTTTGATTTTTTTATGAAAGATAGTGGAGTGTCACATAACTACGCATTTATCGTTCTTATCTTTCATATAGCTATATCTATAATAACACTTATAATTTGGGGTACAACTCTTTTTATGGCAAAGAAGCAAGTACAACTACGTAAACATAGAAAAGCTGGACTTATGACATTCACTGGAGTTGTAATGACTTCCCTGACTGGCATCTGGGTCTACTTTTTGATGTTTGTTTATTAGAGAGCTTGGCTTGAACGCAAGGAATGTTTTTTGCCTTAAGGTTCAATGTAAGGAATATTTTTGAATAAAATGTTCACTGGAGTTCAAAATAGAGCCAAGTTTAGTTCCATATCTTTAGATATGGAACTAGTTAAAATTAAGGAAAAAATATGATTAATATTGAGACACAAGCACCAGGATTTTGCTTACCAAACCAAGATGATATAGAGATATGTTTAAGAGATTTGAAGGGAAAATGGATAGTTTTATACTTTTACCCTCGTGATAATACTCCAGGCTGTACGACTGAGGCTTGTGAGTTTACAGAAGCAGCTCCTGACTTCTCAGACTTAGACGCAGTTATCTTAGGTGTAAGCGCAGACTCTACAAAAAAACATCGTAGTTTTATAGAAAAAAAAGAGATAGGCATCACACTTCTTAGTGATGAGGATACATCAATGATGCAAGAGTATGGTGTTTGGCAATTAAAGAAAAATTATGGAAAAGAGTATATGGGAATTGTTCGTACAACTTTAATCATAAACCCAGAAGGAATAGTAAAAGCTGTTTTTGAAAAGGTAAGAGTAAAAGAGCATGTTGCTAAAGTTAAAGCTGAATTGGAACAACTTCAAATTAAATCGACTTTAGAAAAGTTATAGTTATTCCAGGCTTGACCTGGAATTTAATTACTAATACTTGTAACGAAGATAAAATCTAATATCTTGAGCCGTATCTACTACATTAGCCCCTTGACCAAATGCTATTGCAGTATCCATATCCATAGAAGCCCCTGAAGTTCCTCCAAAGAAACCATTACTTCCACTATATGCATAATCTATATATGTATAACGAATCTGCATAGATAAAATATCTTCTATTAAATATTCTGTCATATAAGCTTCATATGCATCACCACGAGCTGCAACTTTTGAACCTATATTTGTATCTTCACCGTAAGTAATACTTCTCCAGTACTCAGAACCGTGGTTATACTCTAAACCCCATCTTCCATCTTGTGTAATAAGTGAAGGGAATTGTGTACCTATCCAGTACGAGTAACCAGTTTTTGACTCTCCTGTCGCAGTTGGGTTCATGTTAGAATCCATGGAAGCATAAAGCATACGCTTATCACTATTTGGATTAGTAATACTCATAGCACCACTCACAAAGAATGTAGTTTCATCAAGAAAGTCGCTGATCTCGCTTCCGATACCATTTACAACAAAATTTGCCGTCATACTATGTAATCCACCAACTGTATCAAAACCTTGTGTATAATCAGCAGTATTTTTTACATCGATAAGATTATTCGCATAATAGTATTGTGTTCCTATAGAGTAGTGACCATCATTATATGGAACAAAGATAAGCCCTGCTAAATCTATATTTGTATTACTATTGGTATCATCAACACTTGTATAAGGTGTATTGTTAAACTTAGGAGCTGCATTACTCATACCACGACCGGCACAAAATTTAATGTACATACCATTTACCCAATTGTCAAAACTAAATTTTGAACTAAGACCATCAAACTCAACATTAATAGCGTGACCCATTGGTGAAGATGGTCTATCATCATCACGTAAGCTGATTAGATGCCCATTTGTAGATGGACGACGACCAACACTAAAAGTCCATGGAACATCAGTTCCTATGAAAGTATCATTTCTATATAGGAAGTATGCTGAGCGAACTCTCAAGGTATCGTCATAAGCATTTTCATTTGCAATCCAGTCAAAACCTTCAAATGCTGAACTAGCAGGAGTATCAGCCCCTGAACGTTGACCAAATGCTTTATTGTAAGCTAACTGACCACTAAAGCTAAGGTTCTTAGTCGCCATCCAATCCATGTTTAACCATAAGCGGTTTGTCATAAATGCGTCATTGTTCGCTTCTGAACCATCAGCCATTTTATAATTTAAGTTTTCTAATGCAAATCTATAATCAACACCAAATTTTAAATGATTACCAGAAGTGGCTTTATTAATTTCAGAGATACTCTCTTGCAAGTAAGCAATCTCTTCTTCTACGTCCATCTTTTCTTTCTCATCATCTTCAGCTTCTTCTTTGTCCTCTGAGTCCTTTTTCTCATCCGCATCTTCTGCAGGTGAGTCCTCTTCTTCAGTTTCAGCTTTTTGAGTTTTGAGGGTAGCTATCTCTTTTTTTAGCTCAGCCATCTCATTTTCCATTGATTGAAATCTTTCAAACATAGTCTGTGCACTTACATTTGTAGTTAAAAGAGCAGCAGCTACTAAAGATAATAGGAGTGGTTTGTTCATTCTTTTCCCTTTTTTTATATAAATAGTTGTTATAAATATAACACTTTTTTATAATATATTTGTGATACTATACAGTAGATAGTATAAAATATTTTTGAAGTTACACATTTAGTAGTATAAAAAATTATTATATAGTTACCAATAAGATACTAGGATTAAATATATAGATTTATATACAACAGACGGCAGTAGTCAGTAAAAGCTATATTTAAACATCTTTTGAGTATAATTCGCGGATTTTTCTTCTGTATATTCACAAGAAAACATTAACAGGTATGTATCAAAAGTTAGTGCAACTTCTCTTTTTAGAGAAAATTGTTCGATATTACCAAAGCTAACTAACGAAATTTCTGGCTTGAAAAAACAGCCCTTAAAGG
>JAQIBW010000135.1 GCA_027858865.1 Sulfurimonas sp.
TTATGGATTAGAGGACCATAAGTAGCAGCATTTTTATTATCTTCTGCTATTTTTATAGCTCTTTTCACACCAAAACAAAATCCATAATTCTCAGCTAATTCTATTTTCATAATATTTATCTCCGAGAATTTATTTAAATTCCACTTTTGTAATTTTTTTAAGTAATTCAAAAAAGTTTGGAAATGATGTATTTATACAGTCTAAATCAGTTACAGTCATACCGCATCTAAGACCTGCAATAATAAAACTCATAGCTATTCTATGATCTCCATCACTATCTACAGCAGCATTTTTTAGCTCACCGCCTACAACTTTATAACCGTCTTTATATTCATGTACTTCTATGTCACAAGCCCTAAGACCCTCTACAACAGTTGAAATTCTATCAGATTCTTTTACACGAAGTTCTTCAGCATTTTTAACAATAGACTCACCCGTAGCACATGCAAATGCAATTGATAATACAGGCAGTTCATCTATAAGCCATGAGATATTATCTTCCACAGTAATTCCGTGAAGTGGAGCATACTTTACGTGTATATCTCCAATAGGTTCATACCTATTATCTGTTAGCTCATAACTGATATCAGCACCCATTCTCTGTAATGCTTTAAATGCTTCTATACGAGTGGGGTTAAGGGTTACACCTTCTAAAACTATGTCAGAATCAGGTGTTATAGCAGCGGCAACTGCAAAGAAAAATGCACTTGATGGATCAGCTGGAACTCTAATAGTAAGAGGAGATAGAAGCTCTTTAATAGGGAAAATAGTAGTTTTTAAGCCATCTACAACTATATCAGCACCCATACCTTTTAACATTCTCTCTGTATGATCACGGGATAGTTCTGGCTCAGTGTAAGAACATACACCATCTGCACGAAGAGCTGCTAAAATCATACATGACTTAACCTGCGCAGATGCTATCTTACTCTCATAATCAAATGCTTTTAGAGACGCTCCACGAATGCTAAGTGGTGCTAGATTTGAATCTTCTCTTCCGTCAATCACTGCGCCTATTTCACGAAGAGGATTTGTTACACGTTTCATAGGACGTTTACGTAGGTATTTATCACCAGTTAAAACAAAGTGTCCATTAGCTGAACTAAGTAAGCCACAAAAAAGTCTCATACCAGTTCCAGAATTCCCACAATCAAGAATCTCAAACGGCTCTTTAATACCATCAGAAGAAATTTTGATAGTTACACCATCATCTTCAACTTTTGCACCAAGATTTTTTACAATCTCTAAAGAGTTGAGAGTATCTTCTGCTCTTAAAAAGTTTGTAATTTCACTAGTGCCAGATGCAAGCATTGCAAACATAGCACTACGATGAGAAATAGACTTATCAGGAGCTATTGATTCTAGTTTTAATGAAAACTTGTTTGCTTTGCTTACTTTTACTGCGCTCATCTCAGACCAATTCCTAGTTCACTACTAAGGGCTTGTAAAATAGCTTCCATTGATGAAGTGATATCATCTTCTTCTAATGTTTTGTCAAATGACTGAAGCACAAAACGAATGGAAAGGCTCATATTTTCGCCTAAAGATTCATCACTATACATATCAACAGGATAAAATCTTATAAGCTCCTCAGTTGCGTGAGCTTCTATAACACCTTTAACTTGCTCATAACTCATATCTTTTGGCATAATAACACTCAAATCTCTAAAAGAAGCTTGATATTTTGATGATTTTTTCGCAACTTTAAGTTTATAAGAAAGCTTTGCAAAATCAAGTTCACACATATAAGTAGCTTCAAGGTCATAGTTATCTTCTACGCTTGGGTGAACACGGAACAGTTCTCCAATCACTTCACCATTTTGTAAAAGCTGGGCACATTGATAAATATGAGAAAGATTATGTGAAGTCTCATATTGACGAAGTTCAAACTCGCAAATAACATCAGAAATCTTTTGTGTAAAAAGAGCAAAATCAACTTTTGAAGGTTTTCCTGCATTTGCCAATTTCTCTTTTTGAGTATCTCCACTAAAAAGAAAAGACATTTTTAAAGACTCTTCTCTTGAAGAAGAAAATATTGAACCAACTTCAAAAAGTTTAACTGAAGCAATTCCATTTTTAACATTTTGAGATGCCGCTTTTAAAAGGCCTGTCATAAGAGTTGGTCTTAAAGTGTCAAATGTGTTTACTATCGGATTTAAAAGTTCTAACTCTTCTTGCGTAGTATTAAATCCATACTCAGTAAGAACTTTTTTCTCATCAAATACAAAAGCTAAATTTTCGAAGAAACCACTTTGTGCCGATTTATGTCTATAGATACTTCTTTTTTTATATTCAAAATAATCATCTTCTAGGTTAGAAGACTCTGTAAAGATAAAAGGTTTTGAAGGACTAGTATCAATTCCTACAA
>JAQIBW010000006.1 GCA_027858865.1 Sulfurimonas sp.
ATTTAAGTGGTTAGGTTTAAAGCATGATGGCGAGATAACTTACCAATCTGCGAGAGATGAAATATATGCTAAATATATCAAACAACTTCTAGATGAAGGTAAAGCCTACAAGTGTTACATGTCAAAAGAGGAACTCACGAAGCTTCGTGAGACTCAAATGGCAAACAAAGAACGTACTAAGTACAATGGTAAATACCGTGATTTTGATGGAACTCCTCCAGAAGGTGTTGAACCTGTTATTCGTATCAAAGCACCCTTAACTGGAGAAATTTTAGTTAAAGATGGAGTAAAAGGAGATGTTAGTTTTCAAGCTGAGGATATCTTAGATGATTTTGTTATTGCTAGAGCTGACGGTGCACCTACTTACAACTTTGTAGTAGCTATAGATGACCACTTAATGGGAATCAATGAAGTTATCCGTGGAGATGACCACCTCTCAAACACTCCAAAACAGATAGTTGTTTATGAAGCTCTTGGATTTGATATTCCAATATTTTATCATGTACCTATGATTCACAATTCTGATGGTAAAAAACTATCTAAACGTGATGGTGCTACTGATGTTATGGCATATAAAGAGATGGGTTATACTCCCGAGGCTCTACTAAACTTTTTAGTTCGTCTTGGCTGGAGTCATGGAGATCAGGAAATATTTTCAATGGATGAGATGATTGAACTTTTCAATCCTAAAGATATAAACAAATCAGCATCTATCTACAACACTGAAAAGCTTGACTGGTTAAATTCTCACTATATCAAAAATACATCAAACACTGAGCTAGCTGAACTCCTTACTGAGTATGATTTGGTTTTAACTTCACATGACAAAAAAGAGATTCTTCTAGATGCTATAAAAGATCGTGCGAAGACTCTAAAAGAGATGGCTGAACTTGCAAAAGAGATACTGGCAACACCAATTTCTTATGATGAAAAAGCTGTTAAAAAAGCCTTTAAAGCTGATTCTAATGCTATTATAAATGCCTTTGGCGTAAAAGTTGGTGCTTCACAGGAGCTTCATCTTCCAAGTGATTACCACCACCTTATGGAAGAAGTAGTAAAAGAAATGGAGATAGGTTTTGGAAAAATCGGTCAACCACTCCGTGTAGCACTTCTTGGAAAAATGAGTGGTCCTGGACTAGATGTTGTTATGGCGGTAATAGGCAGAGAAGAGACAATGCTTAGAATTGCAAACGCTATCACTGCAAACTCATAAAACTTAAACACACATTTGCATATGGAAATAATCTCTATTTCCACATGCCACACAAGCTACAAAAAAGTAAAATAACCTCATGGAACTACTAACAGAATTTTTCACAGCCTTGTATGATCTTAGTAATGCAATGGCTCTTTACATAATTTTTGGTCTTGCTTTTGCAGGAGTTATGCGCGAGCTTGTACCTGAGACACTTGTAACTAAACACTTAGGTAAAGAGAGCATCAGCTCAGTTATCAAGTCTACCCTTTTTGGAATCCCTCTTCCTGTATGTTCATGCGGTGTTATTCCATTAGCAACGAGTATCAAAAAAAGTGGTGCTTCAAAGGGGGCAACTCTCTCATTTCTTATCTCTACTCCCATTACCGGTGTAGATTCCATCCTTGCAACTTATGGAATGTTTGGCTGGATTTTTACACTTTACAGAGTTATAACTTCTATGGTTATAGCTATGGTTGCAGGTATCCTTACGAATATTTATGATAAAGAAGTGATTGAAGAAGAAGTAGAAGTAAAGAGCGATAGTTGCTGTTGTTCTAGCTCATGCGAGAGTGAAGTTAAGCAAAAGTTCTCATTTAAAAGAGCAATGAAGTATGCCTTTGTAACACTTTTTGGTGATATCTCAAAAGCTCTTTTTTGGGGTCTAATAATCGGTGCGCTTATTACCATCGCCATTCCTCAAAACCTAAGTGAGATTCTAACAGAGTACTCATGGCTTTCATACATAATAGCTATCGCGATTGCAGTGCCTATGTATGTTTGTGCTACTGCATCTCTGCCTATCGCTGCTGGACTTATGCTAAGTGGTGTTAGTGCAGGAGCTGCTTTTGTGTTTTTAAGCGCAGGACCTGCTACAAACACAGTTACTATAGGTGTAGTAAAAAAGATGCTAGGAACTAAATCTCTTTACATCTATCTTGGAACTATCATAGTGGGAAGTGTTCTTTTTGGCTTAGGACTTGATTTTGTATTTGATATCAACTCTATAGATGCTAAGTCACTCATTCACATGGAAGAAGAAGCCGGTATTTTAGAGATACTAAGCAGTGTCGTTTTATGGAGCTTAATGCTATTTTTTATAATCAAACCATACTTTAAAAGAGTATAGTAAAACAATTAAACCCATTATCATAATGATAGGAGAGTTTAAACTCATGCTTATCTAAAATCCTTTTCACTAAACTAAGACCAAGACCATATCCAACTTGGTTTCTTGAATTATCACCCTGAGTAAAAGCCTCACAGTAAAACTCTAATGGTTTATCTAGTTTTTCACCTCTATTTTTTACTGATACTTGCCCATCCTCTGCAACTATATAAACAGGTTTTTCTTTGCCGTATTTTAGAGCATTGTCTATTAGGTTTTTTAGAGCTATTGAGAGATAATTCAGGTCTGCCTTTATCTCAAAGTCTGATTTTATTTTTACATCTATAAGAGTTTCATCCTCTATAAAGAGTTTTGAAAGTGACTCAGCTATAAGAGTCTCACATGCGAACTTTTGTAGCAAAAGTGTATACTGATTTGAATTTAACTTTTCTAAGTCTAAAAGCTCACTTGTCATTTCGTCAATCTGAGTGAGTGCTCTTTTTAGTATGCTTTTGTATTTTGAGTCTTCTAGCATCTCAGATGCTATTTTAGATTTAGCTATAGGTGTTTTAAGTTCATGTCCTATGTCACGAAGCAGTCTCTCTCTCGAAGTAATCAACTCTTCTATATTCGCCGCCATTGAATCAAAAGTGTTAGCAACTTTTCCTATCTCATCTTTAGAATTACTCTTTATTCTTAAAGAGTAGTCTCCTTCTCCAAATTTCTTTATGCTTTTGGATATACCTCTTAATGGATAAATCATTTTTAAAATAATTAAAAATAGGATTATCAAAATAGTTATATCAGCTAAAATCATGTAGTTTAAAAACTCTTTTTTAGCAAAGTTTTCATCTTGAGATACATCTACAACTAAGATTTCATCATCAAGATACTTCATGTAAAGCATATACCTGTCATCTTCATGTCTTAAAATATTTATAGAAGAGAGTGCAGTTTCATAATTGTAAATTACTGTAGATGCTTTTAGATAGTGTTGTTTATCTTCTAGTGTCTCAAATTTTAATACACTTAGTTTTTTATTTAAAGCAACTTTATCATTGTCTGATAGATAGGTAAAAAGTTCATCAGATACTTGTATGTACTTCTCTTTCAACAAAGATTCTATTGTATTTTGGGTTAGCTTATTTGTCTCATTTGATACAAAAATCATTAAAGAGAAACTAATTAAAAAGAGTATTAAAACTTTAGAAAAAATCGACATTTATCAACCTATAAACCTATATCCAACACCCCATACAGACTTTATATATTTCGGCTCTTTTGAGTCATCGCCTATTTTTTGTCTGATGTTGCTTATGTGCATATCTATGGTTCTGTCTTTAGAGTTATATTCTACTCCTACTACACTGTTTGAGATAGACTCACGAGACAAAACTTTATCTTTGTTTTGTAAGAAAAGATGCAAGATATCGTACTCAATTCTTGTTAAATCCACAAGATATCCATCTACTTTCATCTCATGCTTGTTTTCGTCTATCTCAAAATCCCCGATAGTCTTAGCACTGTTAATTGACCTTCTTAAAATCGCATTTATTCGTATAACCAACTCTCTAGGCTCATAAGGTTTTGCCAAGTAATCATCAGCACCCAAGTCAAAGCCTAAGATTTTATCGCTTAATTCGCCCCTTGCAGATGAGATAATAATAGGCAGTGATGATAGCTCTCTTATCTTTTTACATACATCAAAGCCATCCATTTGTGGTAGCATCAAATCAAGCACTACAAGGGCATATAAGTCACTGTTTTTCCCAAGATGCTCCAATGCTTCTTTTGGTTTTTCAAATGCAACTACCTTAAAGTCATAGTTAGCTAAATAATCACTTATGAGCATCTGCATCTCTAAATCATCTTCTATGAGTAAAATTTTTGTCATTATCTCACTTCCCAGTCATCAAAATAGTGTATAAATTCACGTCTTTGTTTTTTGCTTAAAATAGAATGCATCCCTACAAGCAGTCTATTTTCTATCTCATAAGACTTAGCATCTAGTGCTCTGTTTAATCTGTCTAATTCTTTAGTATCAAGTCTATCTTTTAAAAATATATCTTCTTTATATTCTCTAAACTCTTTTAGATCATGCCTAAACTCTTTTAAAATCTTTTTTATTTTTTTGCTTTGTTCTTTTGATAGGTTGAGATGTGAAAGTTCTTTGTTTATATGTCGTTTTTTGTGATGATCATCATCCCCGCTTAGAGTAGTTAGAATCAGTAATAATATCAATAAATATTTCATAGTTTCTATCCTTGAGGTATTTTAATATCTTTATCATTTAATAAACCTTGCTCAATATTTTTATGACAAGCTTTACAGTTTGATATGTTTCCTATATTTTTTTGTTTAAAGAGACTTTTGTCTATCTCTTTATGTCTTTTTTTCCAGTATGGCATCTCTGTTATAGCCAGAGTAATATTAGCATCCATGCTTTTTAAAATTTTAAAGGATGCTTCCCTTGTAGAGTTCTCAGCACTATTTTTTACTAAATACTCTTTTATAGAGTTAGTGTCTATAGCATCCAGTGAAGCATCATCTCCAAAATGATTTTGTAAATCATCCATCATAGTTATCCAAGATTTTTCAGGAAGTAAGTGTGGGGGATAAAGAGTGTGACAACTTATGCACTCATCGTAGAATAGGCTATGTTCTACTCTATAATCTACTGCTCTGTTATTATCAGAGGTTAATATGTTTGATGGAGTGCTAAGCAGATAAACTAAAAGAAAAATAGACGAACCTATCCATAAAACACCAAATAGTTTTTGCCACAAAGTAAGTTTTAAACTATCCTTTTCATCACCATTTTTATATCCATCTATCATAGACTCTACTGCTTTTGACTTATGTAAAAGCTTGTCTATTACTACACCTGCGATATGTATAAATATTACCGCCATAAAAGCATTTGCAAACAACTCATGTATATCTTCAAACATATCCATATCTTTAAAGAGTGAGATATTTAAAAAAGATAAAACACCCATACCTTCTTGTGTTCCATAAACAATCACTCCGCTGACAACTGAGGCCAAACCCAAAACAATCATAGCTATTATCGCCCAACTTGAAGCCGGATTGTGACCTGTGTACTCTTTTTTAGAGCCAAATATACCAAGCATATACTCTAGCAAATCTTTGATATTAAAATTAAAATCTTTAAACCTGGAGTATCTTACATTCATAAAACCCCAGATGAGTCTAAACACAAAAAGTAAGCCTATCATATAGCCTACAACAGCATGATAAGAAAGCAGATTTTCAAAATCCGCTATTACAAATACAATTAAAACAGCAAGAACTAGCAGTATATGAAAGAGTCTTGTAAAAATACTCCATACATAGATCTTAGTCATCGTCCCATTTCCCATAGTTTGGAATATTTATATCTCTTTCACTATATAAACCTTTGTCTGCTGTTGTGTGACAAGCCATACAGTTAGATATTGAACTTACTTCTTTTTGTGTTATGAGTTTTTTAGCTATATCTCTATGTTTTTTTACAAAGTATGGTGTTTTTGTTATTGCTATTGGTGTTTTATTTTTTGCAATACTGTCATTTATTCTTTGACTTCTTTTATAATTTCTAAACTTCTCAGCTGAATTATCAACAAGGTATTTTAATATCCTTTGATTATCTTCAGGCGTTAGTGATGCATCTGTACCAAAGTGATTTTGTAAATCTCCCATCATCTTTTTCTATGATTTACTTGGAAGTAAACCTGGCTGATACGCAAAATGACAACTCGCACACTCTTTTTCATAAAACTTATCACTAACCGGAGCAACACCTCTTTCTTTTGTAAACTCAAAAAAGCCTGCCTGTAAACTTCCTACAATAAGTAGGGCTATTAATATTAACTTTTTCATGATTTATCCTTCTATTTTTTGTTTATGATGAAAGTTACAACATCACCTTTCTCTTGTGCTGATCCTTCTCTGACATAAACATCATTGAAGTTTCTTCTTAGCCATTTTTTAACATCTTTAACAACCGTAAATCTCTCTGCGTTTGCTGATGGTGAAAGCGGTTCTATAACCTTATTGGTATGCTCATTCCTACCACTTTTTGACAAATAGTTCGTATGACAAGATACACAAGATATAAGCTTGCCTTTTTTACCTATACGCTCTGTTGTAAAAATCTTTTCACCCCTTGCATAACTAAACTCTTTGAAATTTAGATTTTGTTTTTTAGCTTCTATTTTCAGTGTGTTCATAAACTCTTGCATCTGAGTGTTTAACTCTTTTGCTTGAATCAGTGAAACAGCTATTAATGAAGCAAATATTAATTTAATCATCTTTCATTCCTTTTACCTTTTTGATATCCTAAGTATAAAAGAAGAGTGTCAAGATTACTTTGACTTTATTTTTACAATTTCTTTACAATTGAGTTTGCTATAATTGCACTATGAATAACGAACCGATTACTTTAAAAACTATTTATAGACTTATTTTAGAGAAAAAACCTGCATTAATTTATGGGCAGATTATTACTCTTATTGCCATTCTTGTAAGTGTTCCCATTCCTCTAATGCTTCCAATTATGGTAGATGAGATTCTTTTAGACAAGCCTGCTCATTTTGTAGATGCTATTAACTTATTTGTGGGTGGCACAACTGCTTTTTACTACATAGCTATCGTAACTGTTGTGGTTATTTTTCTGCGGTTTATCTACTATTTTCTTGGTGTAATCATCACTAGAATCTTTACAAAAATATCTAAGCACGTTACATTTATGATAAGAAAACGTCTCATAGAGCATCTAAAGATTGCATCTATGAATGAGTATGAAACTCTGGGTTCAGGTGCCATAACCGCAAACTTAGTAACAGATGTAAATACACTAGATGCCTTTATCATCACAAGTGTCAGCAAGTTTGTATCTTCTATTTTAACTCTGGTTGCTGTTGGTGTTGTGATGATTGTTATCAACCCCATTTTAGGGATACTCATCTTGATTATTCAGCCTCTTATCATGCTTATGAGTAAAAAGATGGCAAAGATTGTCGGTAATTTGAAAAAAGATGAAAACAATGCGATAGAGAAGTTTCAAGACAACATAGGAGAAACTCTAGACCTTTATGGACAGATAAAAGCATCTAACAAAGAGGACTACTTTTTTAAAGATGCAATCTTTCATGCTAAAAAAGTTCAAACAACATCAAATGAGTATAGCTATAAAAGTGTTGCTTATGAAAAACTCTCTTACACTATCTTTTTAACAATGTTTGAAATCATTCGTGCATCTGGGCTTATCTTAGTTGCATACAGTGATCTTAGCATCGGTATGATGTTTGCAATGTTTGGCTATATCTGGTTTATTATGACTCCTGTTCAAGACATTTTATCTATGCAGTATAGTTATGCATCTGCGATGAGTGCTATAAAAAGGATAAATAAAATCCTTACTCTTCGTACTGAGAAAAGCGGAGACAAAAACATAGAGTCTAAAAAACTGCAAATCACTCTAAAAGATTTGAACTTCGCATACTCAAATGAAAAACCCATCCTTAAAAACATTTCTTTAACCATAGAAGCTGGATGCAAGATAGCTCTAATCGGGGCAAGTGGAAGTGGAAAAACAACTCTTGCTCAAATCATCTCAGGCTTCTACGAGAAAAACAGCGGTTCTCTAAAGTACAACGGTATGGACATCGAAGAGATAGACAAAAGTTCACTGAGAGAGAGAATCTTTTTAGTTCTGCAGATGCCGATTTTATTTAACTCTACACTTAGATTTAATATAACTATGGGTGATGAGAGTATAAGCGATGATGATATTTATAAAGCACTCGAAATAGCTCAACTGACAGAGATGATAGAGCAGATGCAAGAAGGTCTTGATACCATAGTAGGTCGTCACGGCATCAGGCTTTCAGGCGGACAGAGACAGAGACTTAGCATCGCAAGAATGATTATCGCTGATCCAAGTGTAGTTATCTTTGATGAATCCACTTCTGCACTTGATGTTCACACTGAAGCAAAACTACAAACGACCATAGCACCACTTCTAAAAGACAAAACAGTCATCACCATTGCACACAGACTAAGCACTGTTAAAAATGCCGATGACATTTACGTTCTAGAGAGCGGAAGGATTGTTCAGCAGGGAACTCATGAAGAGCTAGAGGCTGAAGAAGGACACTATATGGAATTTGTAAAGAAGCAGTTACTATGACCAAGAAGTTTCTTCTCTTTGATAATGACGGTGTTTTAGTCGAGACTGAAAACTGGTACTACGAAGCAAATGTAAAAGCTCTTGGCGAGATAGATATAGAGCTGACTTTTGATGTTTATATGGAGATAATGGCAAGAGGCGGAACGGCTTGGGAAGTAGCCAAGGCGCAAAATATATCTCAGTCTGTTATAGATGCACAAAGAGCCAAACGAGATATCTACTATAGAGAGTTTATTTCTTCCGAGCATATTGAAATAGACGGTATTGTTGATACTTTAGAAGAATTAAAAAAAGATTATAAAATGGGAATCATTACTACTTCAAGAAGAGTAGATTTTGACCTTATTCATAACGATAGAGACATCATAAAGTTTATGGACTTCTCACTTTGTGTAGAAGAGTACCCACGTGCAAAACCCTACCCCGATCCATACTTAGCTGGCATGAAAATGTTCGCTGCATCTAGAGCTGAATGTCTAGTCATAGAAGACTCACAAAGAGGACTAACTTCTGCTGTAAATGCAGAGATAGAGTGTGCGATAGTTGAGAATAAGTTTACCAGAACTCATGACTTTTCAAAAGCCACTTACCACATTGAAAAATTTTCTGAGTTAGAAAAACTGCTTCTAAGTATATAAATTATTGAAAAGCTTAAGGGACATTTTGTCCTTTTAATGGGTTATTTTAAAAATAACCCAACACTTTGTCCAAATAAAGACTGATTTCAGCATAAAAGGACATAAATAATTTAAATATAGTAATAAAATAAATCTAAAATATTAAAAAATATGACAATTAATCATGAAATTAGTCATATTTTCAGTTTATAGAGGACATATTGAGTATGTCTTTAATAATTATATTGGTAGTTGTTTGTGTTATAATGTTCCTTGAATAAATAGTTATCCGCTCGCTACGCGACCGGATAACGGGGGCGCGGGTTGAACACCCACTGGTCATCTGTCGCACAGCGCCAGATAACAAGCAGGAGGAGCAAGCAACCATTGCAAAACCTAAAGGTTTCTCAACGGTAGTTACTCACCCGCGCCCCCGTTAAATTCAAATAGGAAACATGTATGGCACACACCTTTTATTCTGTGAGATCTGGAAAAAACAAAAATACAAAAGGTTTTGAGCTACCTGAATTAAAAGAGCTTTTTCTACGTACGTATACAAATCTTCAGGAAGAGGGATATTTTGACGAATATCTTGGTTCATATTGTGTTGATATGGATGAGATAAAAGGAAAAGTTAGTGATGTTGAATTAGAAATTCTTCTCAAAATACGTAAACAATCTTTATGGCCTATAGATAACATTCGTGTCAGTCAATATAGCGAAGATGACCTATTTGATATGATAGAATTTTTATATCAAAACGTATCTAAACCTATTGATGGTGACTATCATAATTATAACGATTGTGGAATGCACTGGCATACCTTCAATAAAGACGAAGGAGAAAGCATTTATTTGGAAAAAATAAATGCTATTCTTGCATTATATAAAAAACCATTTGAACTATCCAAACATGGTGAAATACTGCATAAGCCTGAGCAAGGTTTTGAAACAATATTTGAGGCTGATATTCCTTCGAGTGATGTAAATATTAGTACACGTATTGATTCAGCAGTTCTTCGTTACAGAAGACATGGTTCAACATTAGATGATCGAAGGCAGGCAGTGCGTGACTTAGCTGATGTACTTGAATATCTAAGACCAAAAGTTAAATCTTTATTTACAAAACAAGACGAAAAAGATCTATACAATATCGCCAACAATTTTGGTATTAGACATCACAATGATAAGCAGAAGACAAACTATGATACTGGGCTATGGTTAAGTTGGATGTTCTATTATTATTTGGCTACTATCCATGTGTTATTACGAAAGGTGTCGCATGATGAACTTAACAAATCATAGCACACCAATAAAGTACCTACGGCACTTTATTAATGTATTTAGACGTTAGACACTAGTTGATTTTTTCCAACAATTGTAGTACAATGTAGATACAGAAGGATACAATATGAAAAAAGCAATTAATATCCGAATGGATGAAGCTTTATTAACAGATTTAGACTCTTATGCTCACGAGTTGGAGCGTTCAAGAACTTATATTATTGAAAAAGCGGTAAGTACTTACTTTGA
>JAQIBW010000286.1 GCA_027858865.1 Sulfurimonas sp.
TTAAATCTTTTAAGAGTAGATGCTGATAAAATCTTGAAAAACCACGATTCATTTGATCGGAGCAGATATCTAATTGCATTGGTGCCGAGACCGATACAGCCGCAGTAATAGGAGATGAATCTGAGAGTTCTCCTAAGAGTTTTAGTAGAACATTGCCTCCCAAAGAGTATCCGATAGCAAAGATTTTAGAGTCGATATATTTTTTCTGTAAAGTATCTAAAAATTCCATAGCATCATCAGTTTTACCACTATGGTAGGAGTTTGGTTTTTTGTTCATAACGCCTGAAGAACTTCGAAAGTGTACAACTACACTATCATACTTGTTTACATCTAGCTCACGCATCATTCCTAATATATATGGAGATTTGTAAGAACCTGTCAGACCATGAAAAAGTAAAACAATGGGTCTGTTATTGTTAGCGGCTCTTTTGTTATACCAGTAACACTCTATAAAATCTCCATCATTAAGTTCGAATCTTTCTATATCAAAATCGTGAGATGGAATTTTTCTACCCCAAGGGCACCTAGTAAACACAGATGAATACAGAGTTTGGACATGTCTGTTTTTTAGTAAAAAAGTAGGTGTGAATAAGTTGCTCATACTGAAATAATATCTAAGTTCTTCAAAATTTATGAAAACAAAATAATGAGATGGTTATAATGATAACCTTATAAAAAAATGGATGGTCCTTAATGAAAAGAAAAAATATATATAATCCAAACTCAACAGAAGATGTAAATGACAGAAAAGTATTTGGTGGAGACCCAACAGGTATTTTTGAATTAAATAACATCAAATATCAGTGGGCATATAATCTTTGGGAGATAATGCTAAATAACACTTGGTTTCCAAAAGAAGTTGATATGACTCGTGATGTAAACGACTATAAAAATCTGACTGATAATGAGAAAACAGCTTATGACAAAGCACTTGCACAGTTAATCTTTATGGACTCACTTCAAACAAATAACCTGATAGACAATGTAAACCCTTATGTGACTTCTCCCGAGATTAATCTTATACTAGTTCGTCAATCATTTGAAGAAGCTCTTCACTCACAATCTTATGCCGTTATGGTTGACAGCATCTCGACAAACTCTGAAGAGATTTATGAACTTTGGCGTCGCGATATGATGCTAAAGGGTAAAAATGATGCAATCGCTGCTGTTTATCAAGAGTTAGCTGCTAATCCAACTGAGCATAACTTTGTAAAAGCATGTTTTGCAAACCAAATTTTAGAAGGCATCTACTTCTACAGCGGTTTTACTTACATCTATACTCTTGCGCGTTCAGGTAAGATGCTAGGAAGTGCACAGATGATTCGTTTCATCCAAAGAGATGAAGTTACTCACCTTGTACTTTTTCAAAATCTTATTAATACTCTTAGAAAAGAGAGGCCGGACCTTTTTACAGATAAGTTAAAAGAAGAAGTTATAGCGATGTTTAAAGAGGCTGTAAAACTAGAAGCTGAATGGGGAAAATACATTACTCAAGGTCAGATTCTTGGACTTACTGATGATATTGTTGAGCAATACATCAAATATCTAGCCGATGATAGACTTAACTCTGTTGGATTTGATAAACTTTATAACGTTGAAAATCCAATCAAATGGGTTGATGATTTCGCGAAGTTTAACGACCAAAAAACTAACTTCTTTGAAGGAACTGTAACTAACTACTCAAAAGGTAGCCTTAGTTTCGATGACGACTTCTAGTCGTTTTTAGTCATCTCATCCTTAAGTGCTTTAAATAGTACTTTATGGGTGTAGCGACTAAAAATATACTTTTTTGCATTAAAAAGTGTATCTAGCATAATCTTCCACAGTGTTGAAAAGTTTTCATCACTTCTCACACTACACAACTGACCCTGTATTTGATGCTCAAGTTCCGATAGAGCTTTTGCGTGATATACATACTGTTTAATGATACTACACTCAATACCAACTTCTTGAAACTTTTCTACAAGTCTAATAATACCTGCTTCTTTATCTGTAAAATCTTCACTGCCTAATGGCATAAGTATGCCCTCATCTAAGAGCTGCTCCAAGAGTTTATCTTCAAAGCCATAATGCTCTAGAAACTCCTCTTTTGTGTAGTGTTTCGTACCCGCTGAAATATCACTAAGAGTCTGCATCAGAGGAGCAAGCATTGAAAATGAACTAGATAGAGACTGGTTTTTGTGTTGTAAAGCTGTTTTTATCTGCTCGTTTGAACTGCCCATCTCTTGCTTCATATATTTTATGTATTTTATTAATTCTATATGTTCTTCATTATAGCGGTGAACATTAGACTTTAGTTTTTTAGCTTCTGGCAGCAGACCTTCTCTTATGTAGTACAAAATGGTAGATTTTGGTACATCTGTATGGGCTACTAATTCTGATATTTTATATTCCAATCGCTATCCTATTAATATTGATATAAGAATTATACCTTATAATTTGAAACGTTAAGTTTTACTTAACGTTTTTAGCAATATAATTATGTTTTATAAAAAGGGAAGACCATGGCACATATAAAATTACCTGAGTTTGAAGAAATGAGTCCAGCGATTCAGGATAAGGCGAGACCTATTTTAGAAAAGACAGGGAAGCTTGGCGAGATATTTAAACTTTTAGCGATTGATGAGAAAGTATATTTTGCAACTGATGGGATGATTCAAAAATTTTTACTTGATGAGACTACTTTGTCTTATGATACTAAAGAATCTATAGCACTTCTAATCTCTATAGAGAACGGCTGTAAGATGTGTATAGATGTGCATAAGAGCATCGCTAAGATGCTTGGCCTAACAGATGAGAGAATAGAAGAGGTTCTTCAAGGGGTAGATGCTATTAGTACAAGTGATGCGGAAAAAGCACTTTTAAATTTCTGTATCAGAGCTTCTAAGAAAGATAACTATAAAGTTTTAAAAGAAGAGATAGATGCACTTAAAGATATGGGTTACAGTGATGTTCAGATAATCGAAGCTGTAGCTATTACAGGTTATTTTAACTACATAAATACTCTCTCAAACGTTTTTGCACTAGGTGAGTAATGAAGTATCTTTTCATACTGTTTTTTATTCTTTTTGGAACTCTTGATGCTAAAGAGTACAAAGCTGTATTTGACTGTAGTTCAGGAGATGCGCGCTATATAAAAACTCGTATGTGGTTGATTGGTCAGACTATGACTATGATAGAAAAACGTGGAGACAAGGCAACCTTTGCCATCACTCTTCATGGCTCTTGTGTTCCTATGGTCTCAAAAACTTACGAAGATATTGTTGATGATACTGATATGCCAGACATTCAAAAAGCACAGGATTATCTTATACATCTAGCAAAAAAAAGAGATGTGAAAGTTGTAGCTTGCGCAATGAGTTTAAAATCCAAGGCTATAGAGAAAGAAGATGTTCTTGATTTTGTTAAAATTTCACCAAACAGCTTTATTGATACAATCGGCTATCAAAATGATGGCTACGCACTAATGACATTTAAATAAATTTTTTATAAAGAAGGGTAAAGATGGTAAAAGAGATTACAAAATATCCAATAACACCAAGTTTAGAATTTGCTGCTAACGTTAGGTCTTTTAATAATGAGTTATACACACTGCTTCAAGACTTAAAAGATACCATAGAAGCGAATGACTTAGATGCACTGGCTGCATTTCAGATAGGATCACCTCTTTGCGTAATCGTTGCTAAACAAGATGGAGAGTTTTTAGAATTTATAAATCCAAGAGTTTTAAAAAGAGAAGGCAGCGTTAAACCTATTGAAACTACTGCTTACTTTCCCGGCAAGAGTGCTAAGACAAAGAGGTATGAGAAGATTACTTTAATGTATGAAGATAGAGAAGGCAAGCAAAAATTTTTAGAAGCTGATGGAGAGTTCGCGATAACTCTTCAAAGAAAAGTAGACTATACATTTGGCTCTCATTTTAGATTTAGACTAGACCCTGAGGAGCAAAAACTCTTTGACTCAAAGCTGGAGTTTGGTACAGATGCTATCACTAAAAATGACTGTCCAACAGTCTTTAAAAGAGATAGAATTCTTCAAGTTTTTAAGTTCTTATTTGTATTTGGACTTCTTGGAGTTGTAGCAGGCTTTTTTATGGACGGGAAAAACTTAGCAACTTTAGTAACTGCTGAGAACTACATTGTGGCATCTATGCTTGGTCTTGTTGTTATCTATTTCTTTTATGCTCAATATGAAGGTAGACAGTATAAACACTGTACCTCCTGTCAGATAGGAAATATTATAGGGACCTGTATAATCTCGCTAATAAAACTATTGGCACTATTTTTAGCAAGCTACTTTCTACTTTAAGATATAATTGTAATCTAAATTTATTTTTGGAGAACATTATTAACTTTGATAATACAAATAACGAGAGTGAGTATAAACTATGCTCACTCCTTTTTGATACTGTAACCCCTGACTATAACACTAACCTGCAAACACTTTTAAGCCTTGTAAACCAAGCATCCGATAAATCTTTAATAGTAGCACCGGAAGTTTGTCTTACCGGTTATGACTATGATAATTTTGAAGCAGTTCTAGATTTTGCATCTGTAGCTAATGAAGCTATAAAAAAAGCATCACGCAATAAGATAATTATTTTGACAATTATTGAAAGAAGAGATGGTGAAATATTTAACTTTGCCAAGATTTTTCATAACGGCGGAGTAGTTTATGAAAGAGCAAAAGCGAGACTCTTCCGTTTTGGCGATGAGCATAAATATATGAGTGAAGGCGCAGATGAACCTATAGAGATAGTAGAAGTCGATGGCATAAAGATAGGTGTCCTTATTTGCTTTGAACTTCGTTTTAAAGAGTTATGGCAAAAACTAGAAGGTGCTGATGTTATTGCCGTTCCATCATGGTGGGGAGTTTTAAGAACTGAGCACTTTGAAGTTCTTACACAAACATTAGCCATCCTCAACCAGTGTTTTGTGGTTGCAAGCGATTCTTTAAATGCTGAGTGTACAAAAATGAGTGGAATTATCACGCCTCACGGAAAAGTACAAAGAAACGGGAATAAGCCTTGCTTAGAGGTAGAATATAGCAAAAAAGAAATAGACGTTATGAGAAAATATATGAATGTGGGAATAACTTGGACAGAATAACAGCAACAAAAACAGCAAGACTGGCAAACGAGTGTCATCAAAAATTTAGCCTTAACGATGAAGTAAAACAGGCCATAGCTAACACAAACAGAGAAAAGTTTGTACCAATAGGTTTTAAACATAATGCTTACAAAATGGATGCTCTTCCTATGGGTTCAGCTCAATGGATAAGCTCTCCTCTTACGGTTGCAAAGATGACTCAGTATTTAGAACCAAAAGGTGCAGATAGAGTTTTAGAAGTCGGTTGTGGTAGTGGTTATCAAGCAGCAGTTCTTTCGCATCTCTTTCGTGGAGTTTTTACCATAGAACGCATCGAGTCTTTGATGCTAGAGGCGAAATCACGTTTTAGAGCGTTAAAGATAAATAATATTCACACAAGAACTGATGATGGGCAAAATGGCTGGATACAGTATGCCCCATACGATAGAATTTTATTCTCAGCATCTACAAAAAAAGTTCCTCAAAAACTTTTCGATCAACTTGCAGACGGTGGTATTCTTGTTGCACCAATGGAAGTTGCTAACAAACAAATCATCACAAGTTTTAAAAAAACAGGAACATCAATCCAAGCAACTGAGCTTGAAGAGTGTGATTTTGTACCAGTATTAGATGGAGTGCAAAAGTAATAAGCTGTACCCCTTAGCATTAAGATATTTATTATTATTTATTAGTTAAAATTAACTGTATGAATATTAATAAAATATTACTCTTTATTTTAACTCCATTAATCATTTTAGCATCTGAGCCCAATCTATTTAATCTTAAATATCCAACTGTTATAAAAGAGTCTAAACTCAAACAAGAAAGATATGACTTATTGCAAGTCTATATAAAGGGAGAAGGATATTTTCCTGTATATGGAAGGAGTTGGAATCAGCAATTTTTCTATCCAAAATTTAAAGATTTATCTTATAAAACCGTTGTTAAAGATTTTGTTATTAAGAGTCTTGGGATAAAAACATCAGATATCAGTAAAGACAACTATGGTCATTTTTTTATTGATTATAGAGAGTATTGGTTAAAGCTTAATGTTGGCTCTAGAGACTATGAGTACACGCTACTCAGAGTTGAAGATAGTCCAAGTGTTGTTAAGTTAGATGAAAATGAAAAATATCTATATACTAAAAAATTTCTCAAAAGATATAAAGACTACAAATTTCCTAAAGCAATAATCATCCCAATTGTTAATAGCTTTGAAATAAGTAAAGTAAATTATAAAAAGTATGATAAATATACTTTTTGGATTGGACAAAAAAAGCATATCTATAAAGGTGAATTTTGGGATATAGATTTTGAAAAAACTAAAAACAAAGATAACAACAGTTATCGCTATATAGTTGCCAATGATTATAAAAATAAAATTTTAGAACTTGGCGGAACTATTCTGCATTATGATAAAAATGAAGTTGTATGCAAGTTTGACACTAAAGTTGAAACCTTTTATATAAGGCTACATAGCTATGAAGCTACATTTTCTATACAGATTATTAAGCAAGAAGCATTTAAACAGACTCTTGTACTATCTCCATATAAGATAAAAGTCGAACTCGATAAGAGTGGAAAAATTGTTTTAGATGGAATTTATTTTGACTTTGACAAAGCAACCCTAAAAGCAGAATCTAAAAGAGCAATTCTCTCAACTGTAGCGTTGATGCAAAAGTATCCCGACCTTGTTCTTGGGGTTCATGGACATACAGATGCAAAAGGTAATGACGACTATAACTTAAAACTCTCAGGAGCAAGGGCTAACTCAGTAAAAAAAGCAATTTTGCACGAGGGTATAGAGCCTGCAAGATTAAGTTCAAAAGGTTATGGTGAAACTAGACCAATAGCTTCAAATAATACAGAAGAAGATATGGCAAAAAACAGACGTGTAGAGTTACATAAAATAAGTGGTGGAAATAAAAAATCAATCATCACAATAGACTTTATCAAACCTCTTCCAAACTCTGTTGTAGATTCAAAATATAGTTATAAAAACAACTATTTAGATATTACTTACACTAAGCCATATTCAGACCAAAGAGAAGAAAAAGAGTACAAAGGAAACTTAGAAACAATAAGTTATAAAATTATGAAAGGTTCAAAGGTTGACAGCAGTATCTCGAGATTAGAGATAATAGAGAACTATGAAAATATCTTGGAACTATATGATGCCAAGATAGTTGGAAAGTACGGAAGTACACTCTATTTTAAGATTAAAGATAGAGGAGATGGGCTTAGTGTTTATGGGCTTATCTCAGGCTATACAAGTGGATACAGTGTTAAATTTTTAGTAGTTGAAAACAAGAAAAAAATCAAAAGGAATTAAAATGAAAATAGTTAGATATGCTTTTTTACTCATATTTTTATCGTTGGCTCTACAAGCTTCAAATATAATAGGCAGTTGGGAAGTAGATGTCCAAAAAAGCCTAAAAAATAATGATAAGACTTTTGCTTTTTTTATAGAAAATATAGTAACTGATTTACCTTTTTTTGAGTTAAAAGAAAAAGGTGTTTTGGTTACTGACAAAAAAGTAAAATCAAAATGGAAAAAAATAGATAAAAAAGAGTATCTGTTTAATCTTTTTGGTGAAGATTATATGGCAAAACTTCAAAACAAAACAAATCTAAAAATAATTTTTGAGATGCCTAAAAATAAAAAACTATATCTTTTTTACGCTCCAAAGGGCAGTGTAAAAAAAGTAAAGTCTGAAATTCCAAAAGAGTTTCCATACTTTGGTGAAGTCTATCGATCGCAGAGACAGATTGAAGGTAAGCATACATTTATAAAAATCTCAAAAGATGGTAAGGTTTATAACTATGAGGGTTCTTCAAAAACAGCTCCAAAAGCTTCAGAGTTAACTCAAGAGATGGCTAAATACTCTGGGAAAAATGATAAACTTATTTTGAACGCTGCTCAGGGAAATATAAAGATATTAAAGGACAAAAAAACGTTAACCTTACACTTTCACGGTACGAGCAGTGATTATATACTAGCTTCATATAAAGATCCGTCAATAAAATCTGCAAGCTCTACTAAACTACCTTGGACAAAAAAAGAGGTTAAAGAATATATACTCAAAACTCCAAATGCTGTTTATGAGAAGATTGGTGTAGACCCATTTGAAAAAATAATAATAAATAAAAAAGTAAGCTTTAAAGTAGAAGTATATGAAGATAGATACAAAATGTCTGAAGATGGAAATGGGTTTTTGTATGAGTGGTCTGTTTATTCTCCATTTGTTTCTTATTCGAACGCAATGGATACATTTAAGTATGAGATAGTCGGTGAACAGAGTGTTAAAACAAAAGCTGGAACTTTTGACTGTGTGATTGTATATGTATATGCAGACAGTGCAAACTATAAAGTTTGGATGGTTAAGGATAGACCTGGAGTCTATGCAAAATACCTTGATGACTATTTTGAGTACACATTAGTAGAGATTAATTAAAAGGAATTATAAATGAAGCGTTTAATAAAAATAGCAATAGCAAGCTTGTTGATATCAACGACATTATCAGCTATGGATAGTTGTTATGAGAAAGTATGTTGTGGTAAAACGGCGGGAGATGCAAAGATTTTGGCATCTGTTTTAGCGGATAGTTTTAGTGGTTATGAGCTTGTTGGAAGTGGAGTTTGTGATGTTTTAGGACTCTCATCTATGTTTGGAAACACTTTGGAAGGTGCTCTATATAAAAATAAAAAGAAACAAGATACTATTCAAATAGCTCTAAATCTAAATGACACACAAGGTGGTATACTTAGAACTACTAAAAAGAACCTAGATGCAGGATACTCTGTTGGAATGGTTGAGAGTATAGAAGACTATTCGGATAATGGTTCTTTTGGAAAGATTAAGGTCATAGAAGGCAAGCTGATGCCTATGAGACAACAGACTATGGAGTTGATTATTAACTCTAAAACAACGCTAACACTAACACGAATCTCTAGAACAGGTAGAGAGATGCCTCTTGATTATGTTGTTACTACTGGCGGAGGTTTAGATTTGATGGCACTAAAGAATAAACTTGGTGGAGAAAATGAAAATGAATCTGAGTCAAGTGATGATGAAGTTCATATATCTGAGTCAGGTGGAAGTTCAAATAACGATGCAAATGTAGATACTGCAATAAATCTGCTTAAGAGCTTTTTTTAGAGCTTAATATAGTAAACATTTAAAATAAAAAAAGGAAAAGAAAATGATTAAAAAAAGTTTGATATTTGCTTTAATAGCAGTCGTGACACTGTTACAGGCGGATTATATTGTAAAGTACAATATGGATGGCGAAATAATGGAGTTTATGTATAAAAACTCTACTACATCTAAAATGGTTACTAATTCCGAAGATGGAAAAGTTGAAATTTACCATATAAAGAAAAACTCATATATTGTCTCACATGGTGAAGAGGGTGTTAATGTAGTTGATGTTAATGAGATGAAAGCAAAAGCAAAACAGATGGGTTTTGATCCATCTTCATTTATGCAAAAACAAGAAAAGCCTAAGTTTACAATCAAAAAAACTGGTAAAAGAGTAAAAGTTGGTGGTATAAAAGGTGAAGAGTGGATTGTTAAAGGCAAGGAAAATGGTAAAAATTATGAGACAAAAGTAGTTGTAACAAATGATAAAAATATTGTAAAAACTATGCGTGCTATGTTTAGTTCTATGTCTGAAATGAGTGGCGGTATGGTTTCAGGTGACAATCCTTTTGAGATGAATAAAGGATATGTTGTTATTAAAGCTGATGGTATGAAGCTAGAATCATTTAAGAGTAAAACACTTTCAAGCAAAGAGTATCAGTTACCTAAAGTTACAAATACAAGAGAAGCTTTCAATGAGCGAAACAGAAGAAATACACCGCCTAAAAGAGTAACAAAGAAAAAAGTTACAGCGAAGGATACACAAGCTTGCTATTACAATCTTTGTTGTGGAAATATAGCAGGAGAATCAGTTGTTCTTAAACCAGCTATTTATAAAAACAAGGGAAGCACTGGAGTATTTGTGCTTGATAGTGCTACATGTAAAAAGAATGCACTTGGTCAAAAAACTGAGATGGCAATACTAGAAGTTAATCAAGAGGGAGATAGAGTTCACTTAACTCTAATATTAGATGATAAAAACAAGGGTATAGTGGAAAATATAGTTGGGGGTAAGATTAATAATGGTCCTAATCATCAGAATATTAGGGGATTACAATATGGTGGTAATGCCATGGGTAATACAACATTCTATGCTCATTTTTTAGATACAAACCAAGAAAGAATTGATGTATATCTAAAAAACAATGCAACACTTTGTATAGCACGTATGTATAAAGATAATTGGAGTAGAAGTTTTTATGACTGGGCTAAGCGAGGCTGGATTAACTATAACAAACTAAACCAGAATGTAAAAAATTGGAATCCCTCAAAACCTATTCCTTCTAAAAAATCTTCAGATTATACATCTTCATCTAGCCCTAAAAAAGCAAAAGTAGAAGATGTTGAAGAAGTAGAAGATGATTCTGGCATCTCAGGTAATGATGTAGATAAAGCGGTAAATATGCTTAAGAGCTTTTTTTAAAATAGTTCTATGCTAGTACTTGTTACATTTTTACTTTTAATTATCTTGCTATCTCGTATTACAGAAGAGATTAGCAAGATTCCCTCAACACTGTTGGTAATAGTTTACTCATTTGCAGTGTCTCTGTTCTTTCCGGAACTTTTCGAAATAAGTTCTAAAGAGTTTGATGAGATTTTATATCTAATGTTACCTGTGATTCTTCTCCCAGATATCTTAAATATCTCAATAAAAGAATTAAAAAATCATGCAAAAGAAATATTTTACTTAGCTGTAGTCGCAGTTGTTGCATCTATAGTAGTTGCTACATTTATAACACCATATCTACTTCCTGAATATAGTTTTACAGTAGGAATGTTAATAGCGCTCTTTGCAATGCTTATGGCTACAGATGCCATAACAGTAGCATCTATCATGTCAAAATTTAAACTGCCTGAAAGACTGAAAATATATGCTGAATCAGAATCTCTTTTTAATGATGTTACAGCACTTATAATTTTTTACTTCATCGCTCTTCCACTTATAACAGGAGGCGAGGTTACTCTACTATCCATAAACTACATTTTGCTAAAAGTCTTGATACTATCTACCGTTATCGGTGTCGGTGTGGCTTATACAGGATTTTTATCTATTAAAGTTTTAAAAAATCCGTTTGATCAGTTTGTAGTTATATACCTGGTAGTTATTATATCTTTTCTTTTAGCAGAACACTTTCACATAGCAGGGATTTTATCTATAGTCGCTTCTGCTTTAACGTTTAAGTATCTTGTACAAAAAGAGACTATGGGCGAGAGCAATCGTCGCACAAAAATTTATAACGTAAAAGATAAAGACTCTATTCTTGAGCTTATTAAAAGTGTCCCAGCAATTACAAAAAGAGAGTTTAGAGAGTATAAAAAAGAGGCGATGTTTATAGGTATTTTTGCTAATGCTATTGTTTTTGTAATTATTGCAAACATAATTGAACTGGAAATCTTGCTTATATATTCTAAAGAGATTTTAGTTGTTTTTGCTATTACTACAGTCCTACGTTTTATGAGTGTTTCTTCTCTTATTTTTGTTATGAAACTTCCATTTAGGTGGGCAAAGACATTGACACTCTCTGGTACAAAGGGAGCTTTGGCCATTATTATGGCGCACTCAATTCCTGAGAGTTTTATTTACAAAGATATGTTTGAATCCATTGTTGTAGGTAATGTTTTAATAAGTACATTTTTTTATACTTTTATACTTATATTTCATATTAAATTCAACAAAGATGAGTACGCACAAGATATGCAATCAGATAAACAAAACTCAGATGATAGGATTCTTGAGTACACAAAAAATGTAGTTGATATCCTGGAGAAAGATTCATACACACAAGCTTATAACAGAGCATTTATAGAAGATATAATAACTAACGAGTTAGCTCGTTCTAGTCGTTATAAGCTTGATCTTTCGCTCTTGATATTGAAACTTTTCTACAAAGAAAAAGAGAAAAACATCGATGTACTTGAAGTCGTTGGAGATATAATTACAGAGCATATTCGTACTAATGACTACTTTGGAAAGCTTAGTGAAGATGAGTATGTTATAGTAACTTCAAACACTTCTCTTGGCGGAGCTGTAATCCTAGCCCAAAAAATCTCTCAGCAGTTTGCATCTGAAGAGCTTGTTCACTCTAGTATGAATTACTTCTTCGGAGCTACGCAGGCTGATGAAACAGACAATATGGAAGCTGTTATAGAAAAGCTACAAGAAGCACTTTCTAGAACTATACAAAGTAACACACACAATATAGAGATAGAGATTTAAATTACATCTGCATGAGTTATTAACTCTTTGAAAGCTAATTATTGTAAAATACATTAACTTAACTTAGGGCGAAAAGCTATGGAAAATATGTACGGCATTGAATATTCTCAACCAGAGGTAGTTTTACTTCAAGACACTGGAATCGGTGTGGCTGAGACAGCGGCAAGAACTTGTTATGATTCATTTTCAAATAGTGAAAATGGAGTTATTAACTACATCGAAGAAAATATGCCAGATGCCAAGATGTGTGATGATATAAATGATATACAAGAGTCAAATCTACTAGGTGATTTGGCTTGGACATACTTTCACCACAGCATCTTAGAACATGCAAACCTTAGCTTTTTAGTTCGTGGAACTTCAAGAGGTGTTCTGCAAGAACATGCACGTCACCGTATTCAAGCGATAAGTGTTAGAAGTACGCGTTATACGATGAGTTCTATTATCAATGCGTTTGTTGCATCCCAAGGTAACAAAGAGTTTTTTATAGAGAAAATCTTAGGTTTTGATATGTTTGTAACTTGCGATGAAGGCTATAATAGACTTGAAATCTCAGCAATGTTTGATAAGTTAGCTTATCAGCAGACAAAAGTAGAAAACTTCCAAGAGATTGCCGTAGCGAAGAGTTCACTTAGTTTTTTAGAAGAGCTCAAAGGTAATTCACAAGCTATGTTTGAAGCTCTTCAAGCAGGCAAGAAGAAACGTAATGTCGGAGATGCTTTTAAACATATCATCACAGACAATGTAAAAGTAGATATGGTTGTAACTTTTAATCTTAGAAGTCTGAAAAACTACTTTACTCTTAGAGACAGCGGTGCGGCATTTTTCCAGATCCGCTGGTTAGCACAAGAGATGATGAAAGTTACACCTACAAAATACCTAGATCTTATAGTAAAAAAGAAGTAAATTATGTATAAATATTTTTTAGTAACACTGCTTATATTTAGTGGATGTTCAAACGTTAAATTCAATGCAACAATGTGTGATCAGATAGCTTCTGACCCTCAGGCGATTATGCCTCAAGAGTGTAGAAACTATAATGAGGAAGAGGCACAAAAAGCCTTTGATAATAAGAAACATAAGGTGCAGAGTAAAGAAGATATCGTAGAGTTTCACAAAGAGTAGCCGTGAATCAAATTAAGACTATCTCCCTAAACTTATTAATACCGCTATTTGTAACAGCCATTTTTGCTATTGTTATTCAATATACTCACAAAATACCTGAGATACTTTTTGATATAGTCCCATACCTTTTTTATGGGTTAAGTCTTCTTATCATTTGGGTTTCTTGGCACTTTAACCGTAATAGATTTATATTTGTAATAGTGCCTCTTATTTTGGTATATGTTGGTTTTGAATATTTTAGTGCTAAAAAAGCGACACTGTTATTTTTATATGCATCTATGCTCTACCCAATACATCTTCTGATTTTTCTGGTTTTAAAAGAGAGAGGACTATTCTCTTTTTGGGGTATTTTAAAGATAGCTTTTTTTGTTATAGAGATAGGGGTTGTATTGTTTCTTATCTACTATCCAAAAGAGTTGATACAGAGCTACTTCAATATAAAACTATTTGCTGCTAACTTTTACCCGTTAAAAGACTTATCTGTAGCAATCGGAATTTTTGTTCTGTTTGTTATGAGTGCTTTAGTCTTATTTGGTCGCTACCTGATGTACAGTACCACATTTTTAAGTCTGCTTCTTACTTTTTATCTTGGGCTTTTCTTTTTAAAGACTCCTCATGCGACAGAAGTTGCTCTTCTCTCTTTTGCAATTATTATTTTTATCCTTCTAATCCGAGAGTCATACAGACTAGCTTTTTATGATGAGCTAACAGCCCTCCCTGGTCGTAGAGCTTTAGTAGAAGATATGGCAAAACTCGGAAGAAAGTACTCTTTAGCCATGTGTGATATAGACTTCTTCAAAAAGTTTAACGATACCTATGGACACGATACAGGTGATGAAGTCCTAAAAATGGTGGCCTCTAAATTTTCAGAGGTCAGTGGTGGAGGTAAGGCTTATAGATATGGTGGAGAAGAGTTTGTAATCCTCTTTCCATCTAAAGAGAGTGATGAATCATTTGTTCACGTAGACGCATTAAGACAAGCAATAGCAACTACACCTTTTAGCGTGAGAAACAAAAAAAGCACTAAAAAGATATTTGTTAAGGTCTCAGCAGGAATAACTCAAAACAGCCAAAAAGATAAAGATCCTTTTGCTGTTATGAAGCGTGCTGATAATGCACTATATAAGGCGAAAGAAGCAGGAAGAAATCAGGTTGTTAAAGGCTAAAGGTAGCTTCTAGTATACTTCCATCAATAATAAAAAAGGTAATATTTATGAGTTTAGAAAAAGAACTAGAGAAAAGAAGTGGTGGTGTTTGTGAGTTATGTGGAAGTAGTGAAGGTTTAAGTGCTTTAGAAGTTGCACCTTCACAAGGAAGTGCTAATGAGGCTATATATGTATGTTCTACATGTTTGTCACAAATTCAAAATCCTGATACAATGGATGAGAATCACTTTAATTGTTTAAATGATTCTATGTGGAGTGAAACACCGGCTGTACAAGTTGTATCTTATCGTCTTTTACATGCTCTAGGTCGTCAAGACTTAGTAGATATGATGTATATGGAAGAAGATGTAAAGGCATGGGCAGATGCAGGATTACCTGATGAAAATGCTTTAGTTTACAAAGATGCAAATGGTGTTACACTTCAAGCTGGTGATACAGTTGTTATCACTAAAGATTTAGATGTTAAAGGTACTGGTTTTACTGCAAAACGTGGTACTGCTGTCAGAAATATTGGACTTGTTGCAAATGATGATCAGCACATTGAAGGTCGTGTAAACGGTGTTAAAATTCACATCCTTACCAAATATCTAAAAAAAGCGTAACATTTTTTAAGAAGGGTTATAATGATTGATACAGAGTTTGATAAACTAAAAAAAAGTAACGAAGAACTTGCATATATTGTAAAATATGCAGTTTCTGAGATTTATATATTAGACTTTGAAACTCTTAATTATATATTCGCCAATAATGGTGCCCTTAAAAATATAGGTTACTCACTAGAAGAACTTCTTAAACTAAGTGTGTACGATATAAATAAATCCCTTACAAAAAAACATGTTTATCACTTAAGAGAAGCCTGCGCGCTTAATGATAGTGTTTCAAACATGTCCGAGCATACTAGAAAAGATGGAAGTAGATACCCTGTTCAAGCTTCCATACAGTCTATTATTTATCAAGATAAAAAAGCTTATGTTCTTTTTGATACAGATGTATCGAAACTAAATAGAGTTCAAAAAGAGCTACGTGAACAAAAAGATATACTCTATCATCAGGCTCATCATGATGCCCTAACTGGACTTCCAAACCGTGTACTTTTTAATGATAGACTTGCTCAAGGTATTAAAAAATCAAAAAGATATAAAGAGACTATGGCGCTATTTTTTATAGACTTAGATCAATTTAAACAGATAAATGACTCTCTTGGACATGATGTTGGAGATGCTGTTTTAACAGAGGTAAGTAGACGTTTTTCATCTCTTATAAGAGAAGAAGATACTCTCTCGCGTCTTGGAGGTGATGAGTTTAGCGTAATAATAGAAAGTCTCAAAAAGCCAAGTGAGGCTTCTGTGTTAGCAGAAAAGTTCATAAAATCTATGACAGAACCTGTACTAATTGGTACTCATACTCTTTATATAACTTGTAGCATCGGGATTAGTTTTTATCCTCAAGACGGAGAGACTTCAGAAAATCTTTTAAAGTACGCAGATGTTGCTATGTACAAAGCAAAAGATGAGGGAAGAAATAACTATCAGACATATTCATCTAAACTGACAGAGCTAATGCATGAGCAAGTGATGATGAGAACCAGTCTTCACAAAGCACTTGAAAATGATGAGTTTATACTAAATTATCAACCTCAAATAGACAGCATGAGTGGTAAAATCATTGGAATGGAAGCACTTATAAGATGGAATCATACTGAACTAGGAATGGTTTCTCCAGCTAAGTTTATTCCTTTGGCAGAAGAAACAGGTTTCATAGTAGAACTTGACAGATGGGTAATGCAAGAAGCTATGTCAAAGTTTAGCTCTTGGCATCAAGATGGACTAGAACCTGGAATGTTAGCTCTAAATCTTGCTATGAAGCAGATTCAAAAGAGTGACTTTTTAGAGTTTTTGCAAAAGACGATGAAAGATTCTAATTGTTTGAGTGAGTGGATAGAGCTTGAGGTAACAGAGGGTGAAATCATGAAAAATCCTGATGAGTCTATAGCTACCTTAAAAGAGATTAGCAAGCTTGGTATTACTTTAGCGATTGATGATTTTGGTACAGGTTATTCATCTCTATCATATCTAAAAAAATTACCGGTAAATAAACTAAAGATAGATCAGTCTTTCATACGAGACACTCCTGATGATGAAGATGATGTTGCGATTACTAAGGCTGTTATAGCTTTGGCGAAGAGTTTAAAGATGAGTGTTATAGCTGAAGGTGTTGAGACTAAAGAGCAAAAAGACTTTTTAATCATGAATGAATGTTTACATATACAAGGCTACTACTACTCTCCACCGGTAGATGCAGACAAAATGAGAAATATGCTGGTAAAACAAAAGAAGGAATTAGATGCAGGCACAAGAACGCTTTCACAAGATAGATAAAGATTTTAGAAACCCCTTTGCAAGAGATAGAGATCGTATTATCCACTCTGGAAGTTTTAGAAAGTTAGAGTATAAAACACAAGTCTTTTTAAATCAAGAGGGTGATTTTTTTCGTACTAGGCTTACTCACTCTATAGAAGTCTCACAAATCGCACGCTCTATTACTTCACACCTTGGACTAAACGAATCTTTAGCAGAAGCAATAGCTTTAGCACATGATTTAGGTCATACTCCCTTTGGACACATAGGTGGGGACACTTTGGATGAGTGCTTGAGGGAGCAGGGTTTTGAAAATGGTTTTGAGCATAATTTTCAAAGTTTTAGAGTTGTGTCATCACTGGAAAAAAGATATAGAGACTTTGATGGACTAAACCTTACTTTTGCAACACTAGAAGGAATATTAAAACATTCCTATCCGTACAAAAAAAATTTCTTACCCTCATGGGTGGATGAGCAGTTTAATCTTGAAACGCATCCATCTATAGAAGCAATGGTTGTAGATCGTGCAGATGAAATAGCCTATATGAGTCATGACATAGATGATGGTGTGAACTCTGGTCTAATCAGCTTTGATGATCTTAAAGAGAGTGTTTTAATACAAGAGATTTTAGATAAGGTTAAAGCCGAAGGAATCTTAGAAGATGAAGATGAGATGTTTCGTTACCGTTTTAGCTCACACTTTATAAACCATCTTGTTTATTCTCTTTTAGACTACTCAAAAGATAAAATAGACAACACTTCTATACTTAGTGCAACACTTAATAGCAATACTCAAATACCTATAGGTTTTGAACCTGAGTTAGAGACAAACATCAAAAAGCTTAAAAAACTACTTTTCAATAAGTTATACCAGCATAAAAATATTGTTGTCAAGATGTTTTCTGGAAAGCAAGCGATTAAAGGACTTTACAGTGCCTTGATGGAAGAAGAAAAGATGTTACCAAAGTTCTATTATGAGCAGTTAGGTACAAGAAAAAAACATAGGGTTGTAGCTGATAGTATAGCTCATATGAGTGATAGATATGCTCTAAGTTTTTATAATGAAATGTATGGAAAATTATAATAAATCTTTATCTCTAGGCGTTGACAAAGCTTCTATAAACTAGAGACTTTGTCGACCAACGCTTTTGTACTGTCGTTTATAACTACGATACTTTCTTTTATATTATTTATAGAGACTTTTGTATTTTTCATCTTCTGTATTTGTATTTTAGTTAAGTCTCTTGAACTATACGCTTCATCTTTGATTAGTTGAGAGTTTTCTGTGTCTTGTAGCCCTTTTTGATGAGTATGTTCAATTTCCGAACTTGATTGTGTAAGGCTTTCTTGTAAGATCTTTGCGATAGAAACAAGTTCAAGTGCTGATTGTGCATTTAGTTGTACGCTGCTACTTGCATCTGAGATACTTTGAACGATTATAGTTACACTTGCATTGATCTCCGTTAGAGACCTTTGAGTATTCTCAGCAAGTTTTCTTACTTCATCCGCAACTACCGCAAAACCACGACCATGTTCACCTGCGCGAGCTGCTTCAATAGCAGCATTTAGTGCTAGAAGATTTGTTTTATCTGATATGTCAGAGATTATATTCAGGATGTTTTTGATATCTTCGGCATTTACTGTTAAAGATTTTAGATTTTCACTAACTGCAATCTCCCCTTCATGGGTACGTCTTACTTGCTCTTCAAGAGTAGCCATTTTAAAAACAGATTCACTTATTTGACTAGAAACACTACTTAGACTCTCTAGAACTTCATTTGA
>JAQIBW010000059.1 GCA_027858865.1 Sulfurimonas sp.
TTTATATAATTTTCCTATAATTATAGGAAAATTATATAAAGAGATAATAACGCAGATGCAACCTAAAGGTTTTGGTAAGAATTACTTCTCACTAGCAGCAATACAAGCCCATGTATCACAACAAAAAGTTGTGGCAATGTGTGCATCTACTTCAACTCTTAGCGGAAAACCTCTAACTATAAAAATAGCATCTCCTCCCTCAGCCTAATCTTTTAAATACAACAAATAAAAAACTATACAAAAGATTAAGGTCAACCATGCAAAAAAATATAAAACTATCATTAATTCTAGTCGCTTGCTTAAGCTCACTTCACGCAGACGATGCAAAAAAAGTAGTTCTCGAACCACTTAGCATCACTTCAACTGCTATCAAAACAGATGAGTTAAGATCTACAGATGCTGTAGAAATATATACACAAGAAGATATAGAAAAAGCTCATGTTCAAAATATGTATGAGTTTTTAAACTCTCAAACTTCTATAGTCGCAACTCCAAGTTATGGAAATCCATTTAACCAAAAACTAGATATGAGGGGCTTTGGAAATGATGGTTATCAAAACATCGTAGTAACTATCAACGGTCGAAAAATGAACAATGTAGATATGGTTCCTGCGATGCTCTCTTCTATTTCTCCATCATCTGTTAGTCGTATTGAAATCATAAAATCTAGCGGTATCGTTGTCGGTGGAGACGGTGCAAATGCGGGTGTTATAAACATCATAACAAAACAAAGTAATGACAAAGAAATCTCATTTTATATGGGAACTTATGGCGTAGCAGATGCCTCTTTTTATATGGGTCATCAAGGTGAAAAACTTTCTATCTCAGCAAGCGGTGAAGCACAAAAGAGTAGTGGAATCAGAGATATAGACACAGCAGGAAATAAAGATGAAAATAAATTTTCTACTGGAAGCTTTAATCTTTCATATTTAGCTACAGATGCACTAGAACTAAGCTTCGGTGCTTCATTTGCTAGGACTGATGTTATCTACGGAGGAAGTCTTACAAAAGATGAGTATGAAGACAATCCTATGCAGAAAAGTTCTGGAGGAGCAAGTCACCAACAATATGATAACGATGTTCTAAATGCTGGGGTCAAATATTATATAAATGATAATCTATCTATTAATGCAAATATAAATCAAGAGAAGAAAAAATCAAACTTTGTTACTTGGTCTTCTGTATCAAACTATGACTACAAGTCATTATCTGCATCTATTGATTATGCTACTGATAGTTTATCTGTTAAAGTTGGTATCGATGGATTTGACGGAGATAGAATAGGCTCAAGTGCTACAACTAGTAAAAATAATAAAGCTGCTTATATTATGACTAACTATAAACTAGATAAGTCAAGTTTTAAGGCTGGTTATAGATTTGAAAATGTAGCTTATGTTTACGATAATGCTACAACTAATTTAAAACAAGACAACAATCTATATGGTGCAGAACTTGGCTATAACTACCTTATAAATAAACAAAGCTCAATCTTTACAAATTACTCACACTCCTTTCAAGCTCCAGATATTGATAGATTTTTTAGTAGTGGAGTTTTTAATGGCTTCATAGACCCAGCAAAAGTTGATACATTTTCTCTTGGATACAACAACATAAGTAAAAATAATAAATTTAAAATCTCTGCTTATTATGCTACTTTAAAAAATGAGATTTATTATTATAAAGACCCTGCAGGAATAAGCAGTGCCAAAAACACAAACATAGATAAGTCATACAAATATGGAATCGATTTATACGATAAGTATATTATCAGCCCAGAGTTTAGCCTAGCTCTAAACTATAATTATGTTCAAGCTATCATAGACAAAGAAAAAGAAGGTTCTGATGATTATTCAGGAAATAAACTTCCAGGTGTTTCAGACCACAACGCTAAAGCGACTCTTGGATACACTCCAAATAAGTTTTCAACTATTGCACTTACTCAGATTTACCGTTCAGAGGCTTACGCAGCAAATGATTTTAACAATAACTTATCTCAAAAGCAAGGTGCATACATGACTACAGATATCTCTGCTACGTATGCGAAAAAAACTTGGGAAGTTTTTGCTAAAATAAACAATCTGTTTAACCAAAAAAACGGTTTATGGATCAAAGATGATGCTATTTATCCTGTAAACTTTACAACTACAGCTATTGCAGGTTTCAAACTAAAGTACTAAAAGGAAATAGGCGAGACTGAAGCCTCACTTCCAAGCGTTCAAAAATTTACACAAGGCATCGGAAGTGGGACTTTAGTCCCGCAAAAGGGAACATAACATGAAAATATTAATCTTTATACTATTATCACTCTTAACTTTAAATGCAAATGAAAGAATCGTCTCTCTTAGCCCGTCTTTAACAGAGATAGTTTACGCACTAGAAAAAGGCAACTCTCTTGTAGGAACTTCTTCATACTCTTTGCATCCAAAAGAAGCTCAAAAACTTCCCATCATCGGAGGCTATAGAAATCCAAATGTGGAAAGAATCTTGGTACTTTCACCTACTTTGGTGATTGGGCAAGATTTCAGCCAAAGCACTTTAGAAAAACTAAAATATTTTAAAATCAAAACATTGAAACTAAACCTAAAAACCATAGAGAGCATCAAAAATTCTATTAATGTTTTAGCCAAAGAGATAGACTCAAAAAAGGCCAATAAACTTATACAAGATATAGAAGATGCAACAAAAAAAGCCTCTAAAAATGACACTCCACACAGCGTAATGATAGTCTACGGTCTTAGAGATGATCTTCGCTCATCTACTTACATAGCCGGGCATGACATATTTTTTGAAGATATCATAAAACTTAGCGGAAATACCAACGCTTACACTGCAAACTCTACAAGTCAGCCTGTTTTAAACTATGAAAATATCATAGCTTTAAACCCAGATCAGATTATCATCCTACATTCACATGCAACAGAGCCAAACGTAGATGTTAAAAAAGCACTCAAAGCATGGTACGCTATCCCGACAAATGCTTCAAAAAACAAAAATATCTCCATTGTTGATGAGAACTATCTGCACATACCATCTCATCGTGTAGCACTCACTATAAAAAGACTTTCTCACGAAATGAACAAAAATTACAACTCAGGAAATTAAAATGCAAACATTAAATATATTCACAAATGAGCCAGACTCTCTTCCAAAAGGAAAAGCAGACTTTTTGCTCGCGGCATCTGTTACTCGTACATGCGAGATAGAGGGCATTACACAAGCCGGAATTCCGGGTAAGATACCGCTGACTCCGACTCTAGATGCTGAGTTTATAACAAATGAAAAAGTATTCTCCATGCCAGAACTTGCAGAGACTCCAAAAGGTGTGCCCACTCCTGCGCTTATAACTAGAGCTGTTCATAAGCTAACTCCTTACTCAAATATAGAAGTTTTAAACCTTGGTCTAGATGCTATACCTCAAAACACTCCACTACAAAGCTTTGATATTCAGCCATCAGGCTCAGTTGCATCTGGAGCAAACATAGATGCAAAAGCTGTTTTGGAGAAAGGTATGATTGCCGGAAGAAGTTATGAGTTAAAAGGAAACTACCTAATCTTAGCAGAGAGTACTCCGGGAGGAACTACTACAGCAACGACTACAGCTTTAGCTTTAGGCTATGAGTGTAGGGGTGATTTTTCATCTAGTTTTTTAAATTCACCAGATTCTATAAAAGAGAAAACTATAGATCAAGCACTTTCACTTATAAACGATGATATGAGTAACTTTGAAAAACTATCTCTGGTTAGTGATAACATGCTTATCTTTTGTGCAGGATTTTTACTTGAAGCCTCAAAAAGATTTCATGTTGTTTTAGCAGGAGGAACGCAGATGGCTTCTTGTCTACTTGTAGCAGATGCACTAAGAGAAGATGTTCTTATGAGAGTTAAAAGTGACAATATCACACTCGCCACAACTTCATGGGTAGCTAAGGATGAAAACTCAGATATAAAACATATACTCTCGCTTCTTAGCTACACTCCTCACGCTATTTACACAAGTTTTTCATTTGCAGAAGCAGAGATTCCCGTACTTAAACTCTACGACGAGGGAGAAGCAAAAGAAGGTGTTGGAGCTGGAGCGGCACTTGCCTATGCTAACACAAACGGTGCAACAAATAAAGAGCTATTAGAGACAATAGAGCTTCTAATATATAGCATGTAAGGCAAGTGATGAAAACTCTATTTATAGGTGGCGTCAAAAGTGGAAAATCTGTTAATGCACAAAAGTACATACTAAATCTAGGAAGTGTGACTTCTGCCCTGCAAATAGGCGAGGCTAAAGCCTCACTTCCAAGCGTGGAGAAATGCAAACTCAATTTCGGAAGTGAGGCTTCAGCCTCGCAAACAAACACTGAAAAACCTACATATCTTGCAACTACAGAGTTTGTAGATGACGGTATGAAAGAAAGAATAGAAGCTCACATAGAGAACAGAGGCGATGACTTTGTAACCCTTGAAGAGCCTCTTAAAATCTACGAAGCTATTAAAACTAACAATAATTCAGTGTTAGTAGAGTGTGTTAGTATGTGGATAAACAATATGTTTTATTACGGCTTCACACTTGAAGATATGCTTCAAGAGATTGAAAAGATTTTAAAACTAGAACAGAACATAGTTTTCGTTTTAAATGATGTTGGATGCGGAGTTATTCCTGATAATAAACTTGCCCGTGATTTCATAGATGCAAGCGGAAAAATATCTCAACTTATAGCATCTAAGTGCGATGAAGTTTACCACACCATCGCTGGCATCTCTACGAGAATAAAATGAAAAACTTCTTTAAAGGTTTCGCTCTAGCTGTCTCTATGATGACAAGCATTCCTTTTTTCAAAGTCCATAACTTTAACAAAGGCATAAACGGTTATGCGGTTTTATTTTACCCTCTTGTTGGTTTTTTGCTTGGACTCATCTTGTGGGGAACTCACACCCTTTTAGATGAACATCTACCAGATTTGCATCTAGGCATCATCATCTTTACTCTTTGGGTAATACTCACAGGAGCTTTGCATCTAGATGGTTTTAGCGACACAATAGACGGGCTTTTTGTCTCAAAAGAGAGAGCCATTGAAGTTATGAAAGACCCAAATACTGGCGGAATGGGAATGATATTTACGGTGACTTTTTTGATACTAAAAGCTTCATCTTTAGCTGTTTTTGATGCTTTTTATCTTCTTCCAGTAGTTCTTCTTCTCTCTCGTTTTAACGCTGTTTTAGCGATTTATTTTTTTCCATATATTAGCCAAAATGGTATGGGAACTTTAGCAAAAGAGGAGCTAAAAACTTCTCAGCTTACTATGGCTTTTGTTTATGTGAGTATTCTTAGCATCTCAACACTTGGACTATTTGCTCTAAGTCTTTTTGTCTTGTTTGTAGTAAAGAATTTTTTCATAAAAAGATATGGTGGTTTTAGCGGCGACATCTACGGTTTTACCATCGAAGTTACTGAGCTAATCTTACTAAATGCTATTTTACTCGGTATCGCTTCATGAGAGTAACTCTAGTTCGCCACGCAGAGGTTGAAGAAAAATACATTGGATGCTATAACGGTCATATTGATATTGGACTATCTGAAAAAGGTTATACAGATGCAAAAGCTCTAAGCAAACACTTTAATGCATCTGACTTTGACAGCATCTTCTGCTCAGACTTAAAGCGTACAAAAGAGACTCTAAAACAGTTCATAAACTCAAAAGATGTTATCTACACTAAAGAGTTAAGAGAAAAATCATGGGGCAGACATGAGGGTCTTAGTTTTGATGAAATCTGCAAACAAGACAAACTAAACTACATAAACTTTGAACAATGGACAGATGCGCTTGATGGAGAAAGCATCCAAAATTTCACTGCAAGAGTTAAAACCTTTTTCTTCGAGTATCTACCATCACTAGATGCCACTAACATTTTAGTAGTAACTCACAGCGGAGTTATAAAGACTTTTATACATTTACTCAAAAACATAAGTCTCGAAGTTGCTTTTAGCATCAGTCTTCCTTATTCTTCTTTTGTTGTACATAATAGTTCAACTGAAGATTATGATATAATAACAGTACAACAACCGTAAAGGGGTCAGCTATGCAAACAGCAAATATAAACATTAGTTCTTCTAAAGATTCTCGTTTTGATACTAAAATAAACTCAGGATTGAAAGAGATGCTAAAGGTGGCTTCGATGCTAGAAGGTGTTGACTTATCTGCTTTTATAATTTCAGCAGCTACTCAAAAAGCAAGAGAGATTATACAACATTCAGAATCCTTAACATTAAACAGTGATGAATACAAAAAATTTATGAATATCATCGATAAGCCTCAAAAAGCAACAGATGATTTAAAAAATCTCATGAAGTTAAATGATTTAGATGAACGATAATGTTGTAATCGAAAGGTTTGATTTTTCTAAAACTTACAATGGATTGAGACAATTTGATTGTGACCATGACATCATAAATAGATTTGTAAAAAAATCTATGAAAAAACAAGTTAAAAATAGTTATTCTGCTGCTTATGTTCTACTTGACTTAAAAAGCCAAGAAAGGTTTATTGGCTTTTACACCATAACAACTTTTAGCATCCAAAAATCCGCTTTTGATACACCTCTAAAATCTTCGCCAAGTACAGTACCAGTTTTTAGGATGATATTGCTCGGTGTTGATAAAGAGTACACAAACAAAGGTTACGGTTCTAGACTTTTAAAACATTGTTTTAAACTTGTTTTACGGGCTTGTGATGAAGTTGGGGCTAAAGGACTCTACTTAGATGCTGAAGATAAAAAACATGAATGGTATAAAAAACTTGGATTTGTAGCAATAAGCTCACCCGATAAAGACACAAATATAATGCCTATGTTTATATCTACTGATACCATCAGAGATGCTATACGCTGATGCTTAAAAATGAATTTGATTTTTTATTAGAAAATGCCAATATTGGAATTTATAATAAATGCGAAGTAATTGAAATACTTGGATTTAATACAAAAGAAAAAGAATTTTTCAATATTTATACATTAGTTATATTCGAAGATACTAATCAGATAAATATTGAAGGGTTGATGACTGAAAAATTAGAAAAATTTCAATCTATAAAAAACATTAAATGGGGAATAAAAAGAAAAATCATAGAGATTGATAATGCTAGGTCTATATAC
>JAQIBW010000098.1 GCA_027858865.1 Sulfurimonas sp.
ATCTAGATTTTTTTCGATTTTTATATCAAAACCAGAGTGTCCAGATGCTATTTTTGAATCTATTCTAGGAAGAGTAAAATCCAAAACAAAGTTTTCAATGTTTACTTTACAAACACCAAAACTTTTTCCGACTCTGTTAACAGTTCCAAATTCTTTTAGAATATTTTCCAATTTTTCAAAAGAAGAGATATTATATACTTCAATATCTATGTCATCTGATTCACTTTTTAGCAAATAGTCTCTAATAAAACCACCAATAATGATTGTTCTAGCACCATTTTTTTCTAGTTTGTCAAAGATTTTATTTAAAAAGTTTGGATATTCAATCATATTTGACTCAATTATTTGATTTATACTATTAATAAGATATAAACCATATTTTAGTTTTTATTTGGCTAATGAAACATAATAAATATATTATATCAATTTATCTGAGTATATTTATTATAGTATCCATCCATATTTAAAAGTATATTAATACATTTTGCAAGATATAACATTATTTTAGGTATAATCGCGAAAATTTTTCATATTATAAATAAGAAGTATTTATTACTTCTTTGTAAATTATGGAAAGTATCTATGGAGAAGTATTAATGCAAAAGATTAGAAATATTGCAGTTATTGCACACGTTGACCACGGTAAAACTACACTAGTTGATGGACTACTAGAGCAGTCAGGAACATATGGTGCTCATGAGTCACATGATGAAAGAGCTATGGATAGTAATGATTTAGAAAAAGAGCGTGGAATCACGATTCTTTCAAAAAATACAGCTATACGTTATAAAGATCACAAGATTAACATTATTGATACTCCGGGTCACGCTGACTTCGGTGGTGAAGTTGAACGTGTACTTAAAATGGTTGATGGTGTCTTAGTCCTTGTTGATGCTTATGAAGGTGTTATGCCACAAACAAAGTTTGTTGTTAAAAAGATGTTAGCGTTAGGTAAAAAACCAATTGTTGTTATTAACAAAATTGACAAACCTTCTGCTGATCCAGAGCGTGTTGTTGATGAGATGTTTGACCTATTTGCAGCTATGGGTGCAACTGATGATCAACAAGATTTCCCAATTATCTATGCTGCCGCTCGTGATGGTATGGCTAAGCTAGATATGAGTGATCCTGATGGAGATTTCCAGTGTATTTTTGATGCTATTTTAGAGCATGTTCCTGAACCAGAGGGTGACAGAGAAAACCATACACAAGCACAAGTATTTACACTAGATTATGATAACTATGTTGGTAAAATCGGTATAAGTCGTATTTTCAACGGTATTGTAAGAAAAGGTGATAATATCATGCTTGCTAAAGCTGATGGCGCAATGGTTAAAGGTAAAATTTCTAAACTTATTGGTTTTCTTGGTCTTAATCGTATGGAAATCAATGAAGCTGAAGCTGGTGACATCGTTGCATTCGCTGGTATGGAAACAGTTGATGTTGGCGATACTATTTGTGATCCAGCTAACCCAGTGGCACTTGACCCAATGCATATCGAAGAGCCAACTCTAACGGTTGTATTTGCTGTTAATGATTCTCCTCTTGCGGGTAAAGAAGGTAAACACGTTACTTCTAACAAACTTAAAGAAAGACTTGAGTTTGAAATGAATACAAACGTTGCGATGAGACTTGAAGTAGGTGAAGGTAAATTTAAAGTTTCTGGTCGTGGTGAGCTTCAAATTACAGTTCTTGCTGAAAATATGCGTCGTGAAGATTTTGAGTTTAGTATCTCTCGTCCAGAAGTTATTGTTAAAGAAATCGAAGGTGTTAAATGTGAACCATTTGAACATTTAGTTATAGATGTTCCTGAAGAATTATCTGGTGGTGTTATTGAGCGTCTTGGTAAACGTAAAGCTGAAATGAAATCAATGCTTCCAATGGGTCAAGGTTTCCAAAGAATCGAGTTTGAAATTCCTGCTCGTGCACTTATTGGTTTTCGTGGTCAATTTTTAACAGATACTAAGGGTGAGGGTATTATGAATCACTCTTTCTTAGAATTTCGTCCATACTCTGGTAGTGTTGAATCAAGATCTTATGGTGCTCTTATCTCTATGACTCCAGGTTCTACTTTAGCATTCTCACTATTTGGTATTCAAGATCGTGGTGTACTTTTCATCGGTGTTCAAACTGAGGTTTATGAAGGTATGATTATTGGTGAGCATTCACGTTCAAATGATTTAGTTGTTAACCCTATTAAAGGTAAAGCTCAATCAAATGTACGTTCATCAGGTGCTGATGAAGCTATTAAGCTTATTCCACCACGTGACATGTCACTAGAGCGTGCTCTAGAGTGGATCGAAGATGATGAGCTTCTTGAAGTAACTCCTAAAGGTGTTCGTATCCGTAAAAAATATTTAACTGAAGCAGAGAGAAAAAGACACTCTCGCAAATAGTAAAAATATTTGATGATTTCATAGGTTTTAAACCTATGAAATTTATTTAAAGACTAATCTTTATCGTGAAGTATTTTATCTAAGATAGCAAATACTTCATCACTCCCTTTCTCCATCTCAGCAAATGCTGCTACTAAAGCATCTGTATCAATATTTTCTTCAACTATCAAATCAAAAACTTTGTGTGTACCATTATGTACAGTTGCATGAGGAGCCTCTAGTTTAGGGTATGATGGAGTATTAGCAAACATCTCTTTACCTTCACCCTCATAGTACCACTTACCTAAACGACAGTTATGATGATCAACAAATTTAAATTTTTCTTCTTTAGTAGATGCAGAGTAGTAAGTATTTGTTTTCCATAATATATGGTCAAGTTTTGCTAAAGACATAAAAATACGGTCTGTTGTAAAACCTATTGTTTTAAATGACTCTTTCATCTGAGTTGCATCATCTTCAAGACAAGAGTTCATCTCTGTAATAAGTTCGTTTGAACCACTTATACCAGTTTGAATCTCTGTAAACTGTTCAGACATACTATCTACATCTTGTTTCATGCTCTGTAGAGAGATATTAATCTCACTAACGGCTTTATCTGTTCTATCTGCAAGTTTTCTTACTTCATCAGCAACTACAGCAAAGCCACGGCCATGTTCACCAGCACGAGCGGCTTCAATAGCAGCATTTAGCGCAAGAAGATTTGTTTGGTCTGAAATGTCTTTAATTAATGCTAAAATAGTTGTAATTTCATTTGTTCTCTCTGCTAATCCATGAACAGTGTGCATAGAAGTGTTTGATAGTTCATTTAATCCATCAAGAGTAGCAACAACATTATTGGTCTTTTTACTTATGTCAGAAATACTTTCAACCAAACTA
>JAQIBW010000050.1 GCA_027858865.1 Sulfurimonas sp.
CATGTGAAATTGTAGCTACAAATGGGTAAATTAGCGCTTTTAAGCTAAGATAATAATTTTTTAAATTCATCTGCGCAAATAGGTTTGGAGTATAAATAACCTTGAAAGCAAGTGCATCCCTCTGACACTAAAAATTCTTCTTGTTCTTTAGTCTCTACACCTTCTGCAATTAAATCTAGTTTTAAACTTTTTGCTAAGGCTATAATCGACCTTACTATAGCAACATCTTCCTCATCGTTTGGTACATCTTGAATAAAACTACGGTCTATTTTGAGCTTATCAATAGGCAGACGTTTCAAGTAAGATAATGATGAATAACCTGTTCCAAAATCATCAATAGCTATCGTAATACCTAACTCTTTTACTCTATATAAGATCTCAATAGATGATTCTGGGTCTTTCATTATTTGGCTTTCTGTAATTTCAAACTCCAAGTTTAATGGATTAAAGTTTGTCTCTTTAAGCATCTGCTGTAAGTTTTGAATGAAATCCTTACTTTCTAAATGCTTTATAGATAAATTTAGTGATAGTTTACCTATAACTAAGCCTTCTTTTTGCCATTGCACCAGAGTTTCAATAGTATTACTCATCATCCATTTATCTATTTCTATAATCAAACCAACTTCTTCAGCCAAAGGAATAAACGCATCTGGTGATATCATTCCAAGTTCTGGATGAAACCACCTAATCAGAGCCTCCATTCCTGTTATTTTATTTGTAACTGCATCTATTTGTGCCTGATAAAAGGGTTGAAATTCATGTCTCTCAATTGCATGTCTTATGTTATGATCTAAAGTCAAACGAGCAAGCGATTGTTTAGTCATTTGCGGATTATAAGACTGATAAGTATTTTTACCAAGATCTTTAGCTTTATACATAGCTGTGTCAGCATTACGCAATAAAATATCAGAAGTTAATCCATCATCTGGATATCTGCTAATTCCAACACTAACCGTAATATAGAGTTGATTATTATTTAAATTGATAGGTTCCTTCATTACATTGATTACTTTTTCTGTAAATTTCACTATATCATTAACATTAGTATTTTTAATTACAATTGTGAACTCATCTCCTCCAAGCCTTGCAATAGTGTCTTCTTCTCGTACACAATTCACTAATCTTAAAGCTACAACTTTTAGTAACTCATCTCCAGTGTCATGACCATAACTGTCATTGATTTCTTTAAAACGATCCAAATCTAAAAATAATATACTAACAGATTCTTCAACGCGTTTAGCATGTTTAATGCTTTGACTTAATCTATCTAAAAAGAGTAATCTATTTGGAAGGTTGGTAAGTGAGTCATGGTGAGCTAAATGATTAAGTGTTTTTGTTTTAAGCTCTACTTTTTCTTCGAGTTCTATATTTAACTGCTCAATCATATTTTTATGTCGTTTGATATAAAAATAATAGGCTAAAGCAAAAAACAATATAAGTACGATTGTAAAAAAACCAATTAAATTTGCTCGTATTTGGTATATTCCTTTCATATTAATTTTATCTAAATCTTTAAATATCATAAAATAAGCCATTGGTGAATATTCTATATCGTTTAGATGATAAAAGGAGATGAAATGGTTGTTTTTTTCATCTAAAAAATAAGGTTTATTTATTTTAATCATATATTCTGCTGTTTTAAATTTTAGGTACTTAGTTAACTCTCTTTTTGCACCTATATTTGCCACGTAATAATCACTAATAAAGTTTTTAGAAAAAGGGTTAGTCAACTGTTTTTTATATTTTTTATCTACTAAAATAACAGTATCAAATCCCTTTTTATCCATCTTGAGTGCTACTGAGTTAAACTTGGCTAAAGTCTCAAATATTCCTATAAATTTGCCATCACTATATACAGGAACCATTGCTTTGAAAGTTAAGTCAAACTTACCTGTACTAATAGAAGTTGTAAGTTCTGGATTTTGAATCATTTTAGCAATATCTTTACGAACTTCTGTAAGGTTGTCACCAGATTTTTCTGTCCAGCTTCTATAAAAACTTGAGCCATCAGGTGTTAATACTTGAAACCAAACATTTTTTAAACTTGTGTTATCTCGTAACCTTGAGGAAAAAGCTGTTAAGGTCAAGTGTGAAGAGTTGTTATCTAGTAGGGCCTGTTGGAGCGTAGAATTCTCAGCCATACTTAGTGAAATATTAAGTATACTTTCTTTTTTTTCATCAATAAGTGTTTTTAATTCATTTACAGCTGACTTTGATACTTCAAGATATCTTTCTTGCTTAAGTGTTTCCATCCTATTGATAATAATAAAAAAAGCAAATAAAATAAACACTACGATTACACTTACAACTATAATAACAGACTTCATTTTGATTTGTAGATTTTGCATTAATACCCTTTTATTTAACTCTATATCTTTAAGTACAGAAGTGTTACATCGTCTTCGAGCTTCATTTCGTTCATAGTAGCCTTGGCACTCTCTATCAATAGTGGCTCTTTTATGAGGATTTGAGGGGAAAATACATGTAACTCAGCATCTTCGTGTTCAACAAGACCATCACTGTAAAGTAAGATAGACTCAACCCCTTCTATATCTATCTCAGTCACTATCGGGGCCTCTGAGAAGTTCATAAAAGGTATATTATTTGCCTTGACCTCTTTAACCTTCATCCCTTTTTCTTTTATCAAAAATGGATACATTCCAGCAGAAGCGTAATAGAGTTTTTTTGAATCAGCAGATATCTTAATCATAGTGTATGAGAGTTGTTCTATCTCTCCCAAAAAGGTTTTTATTGTTGGAAAAAGCTGATCTGTTAACTCTTGTAAATCACTTACTCTCTTAACAAGTTGATTCATAGTAGAGGAGACTGCAAAAACTGTAAGAGCAGGAGAGACACCATGTCCTTGACCGTCTATAATGTACAAAAATCGTGAGCCGTCTTCAGCTTTATAGAGCGAGTAGAAGTCACCACTCAAAATATCAGAGGGAGCATATATTACTTTACACTCTTTGTCATTTAAGTCATTTACAATGCCCATTTCAAGTTTTTCACGTGCTATATGTTGCTGCTGCATGTCATAACAGTGAAGTGCATTTATCTTATCATTTAACTCTTGAAGTTTTGTTATATCATGACGAATAGCGATATATTCTACTATATCTCCCTTACCATCTAAGATGGGAAAGATAGAAGCTTCAACGGTATATTTACTTCCATTTTTATGTAGATTAGTTATAACGCCGTTCCAAACCTGTTTAGACTTTATGGTGTCCCAAAGCTCTTTAAACAAAGCATCATCTATGTCTGGGTTTCTTACGATGTTGTGCTGCTGTCCTATAAGCTCTTCTTTAGAGTAACCTGATATCTCAACAAACTTGCTGTTTGCGTATGTAATAACACCATGGATGTCTGTTTTGGAGACAATATTTGTAGCATCTACGATATGTCGGTATTGATTTTTTAAAGAACGTTCCATAATGAACATCTCATCAGTGCTATTTGTGTTTTTAGAACTTTCGTTCATACAATAATACTCCGTACAGTTTTAGTTTAATAGATAATTATAACAATTACATATATAATATCTACATAAATAATGTTTATTTTAAAGGTTTAAGTATGAAGTATATCCGTTTTTTCAATGAACTAACAATAAATGACATTGCTACAGTCGGTGGCAAGAATGCTTCTCTTGGTGAGATGTATCAGATGCTAACACCCAAAGGAATCAATATTCCCAACGGTTTTGCAACAACGAGTGATGCCTACTGGTTACTCTTAAAAGAAAATAACATCAAAGATAAGATAGAAGAGACTCTTAGAGGCTTAAATATTTCAGACACTGTAGGCCTGCAGATACGAGGACTTGCTATCCGCGCTCTTATCTTAGACTCGACGCTTCCTAAAACAGTTGAAGATGAACTCCGTGAAGCTTACACAACTCTTTCAAAAGAGTATAACTCAGATGCAGTTGATGTAGCTGTTCGCTCTTCTGGAACGGCAGAAGACTTGCCAGATGCTTCATTTGCAGGACAACAAGAGACTTTTTTAAATATCTCTTCACCAGATGCTCTACTTCAAAGCGTAAAAAAGTGCTTTGCTTCACTCTTTACCGACCGTGCTATTAGTTACAGAGAAAGTCGCGGATTTAACCATTTTGAAGTTGCTCTCTCAGTTGGAGTACAAAAGATGGTACGAAGTGACAATTCTTCAAGCGGTATCATGTTTAGTATCGATACAGAAACCGGTTCTGAGGATTTGATACTCATAAACTCCATTTGGGGACTTGGTGAAAATGTTGTAAGTGGGCGAGTAAATGCAGATGAGTTTTTTGTCTTTAAACCTACTCTTAGAAATGGAATAAGAACTATTATTAAGCGCTCTTTAGGCAGCAAAAAAGAGAAGATGCTCTACGGTGAAGATGGAACTGACACTCTAAATGTTAAAACCTCCAAAAGCGAACAGGACAGCTTTTCCATAAGCGATGATGAAGTCATAACTCTTGCCAAACAAGCACTAATCATTGAAGAGCATTACAAACGACCTATGGATATAGAGTGGGCAAAAGATGCGATAGACTCTAAACTCTACATAGTCCAAGCACGTCCTGAGACTGTCCAAAGTAAAGAGCAAGACTCTACATGCATAAAAAAATACTCTCTAAATATAAGCCCAGATGCAAAAGTTCTAACACAAGGACGAGCAGTCGGAGAGAAGATTGGTATCGGCAAGGTTAACATCATAAATAACACCTCTGAATTTGCCCACTTTAAAGAGGGTGATGTTTTAGTGGCAGATACTACAAACCCTGATTGGGAACCTATCATGAAAAAGGCATCTGCAGTTGTGACAAATAGAGGCAGTCGAACTTGTCATGCAGCTATTGTTGCAAGAGAGATAGGAGTACCTGCTGTTGTTGGATGTGCTAACGCTACAGATGTTTTACAAAACAATGTTAGTGTTACTGTTAGTTGTATCCAAGGTGACGAGGGTTACATCTACGAAGGTGAACTCTCATATGAAACTGAGACCATAGATTTAAGTTCACTTGAACCTACAAAAACAAAACTCTATATGAATATAGGTAATCCGGCAGAAGCTTTTAACTTTGCCAAGATGCCAAACGATGGGGTCGGACTTGCTCGTATGGAGTTCATAATGAACCACTCCATCAACGCTCATCCTATGGCTCTGGTAAATATGCAAAAAGGCAAACGCATAAAAGATGAAAAAGAGATTCTCTCTTTTATGTCTCCTCACACAGATGCAAACGAGTTTTTTCTAGCTAAACTAAGTGAAGGTATCAGCACAATAGCGGCTGCTTTTTATCCAAGGCCAGTTATCATCAGAACCAGTGATTTTAAAAGTAATGAGTACAGAAATATGCCTGGTGGACAGGAGTATGAAGCATTTGAAGAAAATCCTATGATAGGTTTTCGTGGAGCAAGTAGATACTACGATGATAGCTATAGAGAAGCTTTTGAATGGGAATGTGAAGCACTTAAAAGAGTAAGAGATGATATGGGTCTGACAAATATAAAGATTATGATTCCATTTGTCAGAACTCCAGAGGAAGGCAAAAAAGTCATAAGTATCATGAACGCTCAAGGTCTTGTGCAAGGCGAAAATGAACTTGAAATCTACGCTATGTGTGAGATACCTGCAAATGTAATCTTGGCAGATGAATTTTTAAAAGTCTTTGACGGTTATAGCATAGGCTCAAACGATTTGACTCAGCTAACTCTTGGAGTAGATAGAGAGAGTGCTAAGATAGCTCATATATTTGATGAGAGAAATGAAGCTGTAAAGAGAATGTTGGAAATGGCAATAGATGCTTGTAAAAAAGCTAACAAGTACATCGGCATCTGTGGACAAGCACCGTCTGACTATCCTGAAATAACGGAGTTTTTAGTAAAACACGGTATCGATTCCATCTCTTTAAATCCAGATTCTATTTATAAGATGCATAAGGTTGTAACGGATTTGGAAAGTAAATTAAAACAATAACAAACATTTAAGTTCAAGAGAGATAGAATATTTTAAAAAGGAGTATCTAATGTTAGTATGTGATTGTAATGATGTGCATTTTGATGCCATCAAAGAAGCTGTAAAAAAACATGGCGACAACTTAGAGGCTATCATGGAAGAGACTGGAGCCGGAACTGTATGTGAATGTTGTTTGGACGAAGACTGTGACAAGGTGGATTTACCACTTCCTCTTGCTATTAAAAAAGCTGTAGAAGAGTTAGCATAAATTTTAATCAACCAAGTAGATGCTAATGTGCTTTATTTAAATATAATTGCACATTAAACTTTTTGGAGTATATATGATTGATGTTCTTTCTAACAGCAGTGACTCTATTAACACTGTTTCACACCTTATTCAACTAGCCGTAGCACCTGTTTTTTTACTTGCAGGTGTGGCGGGTGTATTAAATGTTTTAGTAAATCGACTATCGCGCATAATAGACAAGTCTGAGAAACTCACAGATAAGCTAGACTCCTACGAAGACAAACCCATAGATAAAAAATCGAAATATATAAGAAAACAAAGAACTTACTTAGGTCTTCGTATCAGCAATATGAACTTTGCTATTCTATCTTGTACTATGACAGGTTTTTTAGTCTCTATTGTTATTATGACTATATTTTTAAGTGCCTTTTATGATTTTAACGGTGCATCTTATATTTCCGGTCTTTTCATAACGGCAATGGCATCTTTCATCATAGCTCTAAGTCTCTTTTTAAAAGAGATTTTTATGGCTTATATGTACTTTAAGGGTAAATTTTAGATCTTATAAATTTTTCCATCTCCATAACAAACATAAGAACTAAGGCTACAAATAACAAAGCTCCCCACATTTTCAGACTAACTGGTTGAATATTTAAAACCGACTGCATAAATGGACTGTACATAGATGCTATGTGTACAAGTTGAGCTACTATAACAGAAATCCATAAAAATTTATTTTTTCTATGATCAATTTTAAATATAGAGTGATTTTCAGTACGAGAATTAAATACATGCACATTCTCAAAAAGAACCATCAAAAGCAGTGTAATATTTCTCGCTGCATCTTTTTCATAACCAAACTCAAGCAAAGTATAAAAAACCGCGAATGCTGAGATACCCATATAGAGACCGCCGACTACAACTCTGCTAATCATTATCTTGTTAAATATAGGCTCTTTTGGATCACGTGCTTTTCTCTTTAGCACACCCGGTTCGGCTTTTTCAAGACCAAGAGCCACATCTTGAATACCGTTAGTGACTAGATTTAACCATAAAAGTTGTACAGGAAGTAAAGGGATTGGAATAAAAAATATCATAGAAAGCAATATAAGAACTATCTCTGCAAAGCCTGTAGATATAAGCAGGTGAATAACTTTTCTAATGTTGTCATACGCGACTCTGCCCTCTTCTATACCGTTTACAATAGAACCAAATGAATCATCGGTCAAAATTAAGTCACTGGACTCTCTAGCGACGTCTGTTCCACTCTTACCCATAGCTATGCCTATGTTTGCAAACTTTAGTGCTGGTGCGTCATTTACACCATCTCCGGTAACTGCTACAAAGTGACCCAAATCTTGAAAAGTTTTTACTATGAGTTGTTTTTGTTCAGGTGAGACTCTGGCAAAAACACGCTTATGAGCTATTTCCTCTTTTTGCGCTCCTCTCTCCTGCCAGTGAGATATCGCTAAACCATCGATAACCTCATCTTTGTCTATAGCGATATTTAGCTCTTTTGCTATAGAAAAAGCAGTATTTGGATGGTCTCCGGTTACCATAACAACTTCTATCCCAGCATTTTGAGCAGTAGCAACTGCTTGGGAGACTCCTTCTCTAAGTGGATCCATAATGGCGGCAAATCCAAGATATATATAATCATTTTCTGATATCTCATTCTCATCACTTATTTTATATGCCAAGGCTATATTTCTAAAACCTTCAGCAGCCCATGAATCTACTTGTTGAGTAAGAGATGCTTTAGTTTTTGCATCTAAGGTACTTTTAGCGAGTATAACTTCGGGTGAGCCTTTAATGAAGTGCATTGTTTTACCATCTAGTTTGTATGTTATTGCTGAAAACTTATTTTCAGGCTCATACGGCAACACATCTATAAGTGTTGCTTTGCTTTTTATCTCATTAAGAGATTTATCGATATTTAGTGCATATCTGGCTAAGGCAATATCAACCTGATCTCCGATAAAGCTAAATCCATTATCTTCAATCTCATAGCTTGCTTCGTTGCACAGCATACAACTATAAAGTATCTCATTACTAATAAACTCCTTTGCCCCATAAGTTTTATCAGGTGTTATAAAATGCTCAACACTAAGACGATTTTGTGTCATTGTTCCTGTCTTATCACTAGCGATGAGAGTACAAGAACCAAGTCCCTCAATGGCTGAGAGTTTACGCACAATCACATTACGTTTACTCATCACACCACTAGCCACACTAAGAGCGACTGTTATAGCTACGGGAAGACCTTCTGGAATAGTTGATACAGCCATGGCAACCGTAAAGAAAAATATCTCTTTTAACGGAGTTTCTTGATAAATTCCGACCATAATTATGAGCATCATTACAACACTTATAATCTTTGCAATGTTTATTGAAAATCTTTCCATGCGGAGGATAAGCGGTGGTTTTGATTGATTTGAAGATGTAAGGAGTGTTGCTATTTTACCGACTTGTGTCTGATTGGCTATTGCACATACCACACCTGTAGCACGACCTCTTGTTACGGTCGAACCAGCATAGAGCATATTTTTTCTATCACCAATTGGTTCATCAATATCGCTGGATATATATGTTTCATCTTTACTTACATCTATGGACTCTCCTGTAAGTAAAGACTCATTTACCCATAGATTATTGACATCAATCAGACGAATATCTGCAGGTACTTTTATGCCTGATTCAAAAAAAACTATATCTCCAACTGTTATTTTTTGACTTAAAAGCTCAACTTTTTTGCCGTCTCTTAAAACACTTACGTATGTTTTTAAAACTTTTTTAAGAGCATCTGCTCTCTCCCCAGCTGTAAATTCCTGATAAGTTCCGATGAATGCATTAATAAGCAATACCGCTAAAATAAATTCTGCATCTGTATACTCTTTAATAATAAAAGAGATGATTGCTGCAATGAGTAGTATATAGATTATGGGGCTTTTAAATTGTTCTATAAATATAGTAAGGATAGTGTGTTTTGCAGCTTCAGGTAGAGAGTTTTTTCCGTAATGTACTATGCGTTGTTCTGCGTCATGGGTAGTTAATACATCAGGTGTACAGAGTAAGATCTATATACTTTACTAAAGAGTTTGATTATATTAGATAATAGA
>JAQIBW010000233.1 GCA_027858865.1 Sulfurimonas sp.
CAGCTATGGCGATTAGAAAAGTTGGGATGTGGATGTACGGTATCAGTGGCGTTAGTGTCATTGAAAAAAAAATCGTTGAGCAACTAAAAGAACGAGAAATAGATGTAGAAATAGACTTAAATCTTCGTTTTGCAAAAGGCTCTAAAGAAGGAATAATCTGTAATAATATTAATATGTTAGAGCTAGATTTATTCTTTTCATACAACGCAGGTGAACAAACCAAAACCCAAATATATATGTATGAAACCATCAGTAGATATATAACTACAGTAAATAGCTATGAAGCATTTACTCTCTCAGAAGATAAATTCAAGTCAAATATAGCACTAAGCCGTGCAGGAATAGAGACATCAGATTTCTTTATATGTCATAGAAAATTTCCTGAGTATATGGTTGAAAAATTTAAAGAGTGGACAAAACTAGTATTTAAACCAGTTGATGGATGGGGTGGTAGTGGTATGATACTATTAGAGTCATATAAAGGTTTAGATACTTTGATGCCATTTCTTAATCAAACAGATATACGCCATATATATTTAGAAAAGTTTATAGATTATGATTTTACAGATTTTCGTATTGATATAGTCGATGGTGAATTTATTTCATGTTATGGTAGAAAAGCTAGTGAAAGAGATTGGCGAACAAATATATCAAGTGGTGGAAGCATTATTCTTCGTGAAGCAAATGATGAAATAATTGATATTGCAAAAGATGCAACAAAAGCTTTAGACCTTGATATAGCGGGAGTAGACATTTTGTACGATAGAGAGCATGAACAATATATAGTATTGGAAGTTAATGGAATTCCAGCATTTGCGACACCAGATCAGGAAAAAATTGGACTAGACTTTAATGACAAAAAGATTGAAAAGATAGCCGAGTTAATAGATAGAAAAAGTAAATATTAAAGGCTGAAAAATGAAAAAAAAGCACAACCTTCCTAAATTAGGATTTCTGTATTTAGATTATGTTCTTAGATTTTTTGATTATAGTAACTTCAAAGGATGGTCGGATAAAATAGAAGAGGTCACATACCACTGGAAAAATGATAAAGAGAGGTTTATAAAAGAAGTTAAAAGAAAAAAGATTGATGTTCTAGTTGGTAATATACCGGCAACAGCATATGAAACATTTAGAGAGATAGCAAAAGCACTTCCCAATGTTAGATTTATTCCATCTATTGAAACGCAGTTTTCAAATAAATCAAAAGAGAACGTAACTCTATTTTGCCAGAAGTATGAGTTATGAAAACATTCCTATGAGTGCCCTTGAACTTGCTGTGAAAGCTTCAAAAGCTGTAAAAGCAGAATACTGGGCTTGCGATATCGCAATTGATGAAAATATAGATGAACCATATATTTTGGAATGTGCTACAGCATTTGCAGCATTTCCATATGTAAGAGATTGGATTGGTCAGTATATTATGTGGGATTTAAGCTCAGGAATGTTTAGATTACCTCATGTTCCTCTTTTTTCTTGGGAGGAATTAGGAAAAATGAATCCATCAGTTTTAAGAACTTTAAGACACTTATATTTTTCTAAGTATGAGCCATCAGTTGATGGAGCTTATTGGTTAGAGGATAAGGGCAACTTTGATATGGAACTGACTGATGAATCAAATCTTGATGATGTCCCTGTATCTATAAACCCGCCAGTTAGCGAAGATAGACTCCCTCAGATGCTAAAAGAAAAAGAAGAAGAAGTCGCATCTAAAATAGAAGAAAAGAGTCTTCTTAATATTTCAGATGTCTCCTTAACAGAACTTATGACACTTCAAGGGATGGAAGAGGATGTTGCAGTAAAGATTAAAGAATTATTCCAAAATAAGCATATTAGCACATTTAAAGAGTTAAGTGTGTATGATTTCACTTCCAAAGAGCAAGTTAGCCAATGGGCTAAATCTTTTAATAACTAATAATTTTCAAGGTAATAATTTGAGACAACAATACAGTTCTTATACCGAATGTGTAGATTTTTTTAAATCGGCACAGATATCAAACCCAGATCTTTTTAAAGTAGAATCTATTGGTAAGACTTGGGAAGATAGAGATATTATCGCCGTAAGTATTACTAAAAATATAGATACACATTTAGATAAACCAGCACTTTTTTTTACAGGAACTATTCACGCAAGAGAGTGGATAGGGATTGAACTTAGTCTAAGTTTTGCAAAATATATATTAGATCACATAGATTATGATCCACAACTTAATGATATTTTAGACAGAGCCACACTATATATGGTTCCATGTGCAAACCCGGATGGATTTGAGTATTCAAGAAATCATTTTTCTTTTTGGAGAAAAAATAGAAGACAAAATGCAGACGGAACTTTTGGAG
>JAQIBW010000220.1 GCA_027858865.1 Sulfurimonas sp.
GTGATAAAAGGATGTGTAAATTTCGCATTCTTTATAAAAATTATAAAATTCTTTAAAATTCTTTCATAGTTTAACTATCCTTTCAATTTTCTCGTAGTATAATCACGCAACTTTTAGGAGGTGCTATGTTAGATATAAATCCGATACTACTTTTAGCTACACTTGTTGTATTTCTTTCACTAATAGCCGTTCTAAACAGTTGGCTTTATAACCCATTATTTAGTTTTATGAATAAGAGAGATGAGGACATTAAAAAAGACCTACAAAAAGTAGGTAACAATGATGATGAAATCAATGAACTTAATTCAAAAGCCGAGTCAATAATTACAAATGCTAAACTGGAAGCTTCGGCCCTAAGAGAGAAAGTTATAGAAGATGCTAAAGAGTTAGCAGATAGTAAGTTAGAAGCGAAGCGTGCTGAATTAGCTAGCCAATATTTAGAATTTGAGCAATCACTTGCTCAATCTAAAGAACAGTTAACAAGTGACATAATGTCACAAGTTCCACTGTTTAAAGAAGCTGTTAAAGCTAAATTTAGTCAAATATAAGGATGTGGTGTGAGTAGAATTTTACTATTAATTATAATGATATCAACTTATGCATTAGCATCTAGTGGTGCAGAGAGCGAAGGAACAGATATTGTTCAAAGAACAGTAAACTTTTTACTATTCTTTGGTCTTATCTGGTACCTTGTTGCTGAGCCTGCTAAAAACTTTTTTGCTGCTAGAAGTCAGGGAATTGCTGATGAGTTGCAAAAAGTTCAAGATAAGTTAAATGATACTATTTCTCTTAAAAAAGAAGCTTTAACTAAAATTTCTGATGCTGAAAAGTTTTCAGAAGAATTAGTAACTGCTTCAAAAAAAGAAAATAAGATCATTAATGACAATATTATGCTTCAATGCGAAGCAGACTTAGAGACAATTACTAAACAAAATGGTTCTTTAATGGAGTTCGAACAAAGAAAAATGGTTCGTACAGTTGTTGAAGACGTATTAAACGAAGTTCTAAGTCAAAGTAGTGATAGTTTTGATAAAGAAGCTATGGCTAGTGTTATCTTAAAGAAGGTGGCATAAATGGAAGAGTTAATTGCAAAAAGATATATCAAAGCTATAAAACAAAGTTGTGATGCACAGGCAATGAAAAATATGACTGTAGTCTTTTCAGCCTTAGCTGAATCGTTTAATGATGCAAAATTTATCCAAATCATTGATAATCCTATGGTAAGTAGAGAACAAAAGACAGAAATTCTTTTAGCTGCAGTAAAACCTGCTAAGTCTGAAATTATTAATACTTTAGTTAAATTACTTGTAGAAAAAAATCGTACTTCTATTATCCCTGCTTTAGCAGAAGGAATGAGAAAAGACACGGCTAATACAAGTAAAACTTACTCTGGTGTTGTTTATAGTGATAGTGATTTAGACGCAAAAGTTATTCAAGACTTAAGTAGTGGTTTAAGTAAAAAATTTGATTCAAATATCTCATTAAATTTTATTAAAGATGATTTTGATGGTATTAAAGTGGATGTAGAAGATCTTGGTATAGAAATTAATTTTTCTAAAACAAGAATAAATAATCAAATTATAGAACATATAATAAAAGCAATTTAACTTCATGAGAGGAGAAAAGTAGTGGTAGCAAAAATTCAAGCTGATGAAATCAGCTCAATAATTAAAGAACGTATCGATAACTTTGAATTAAGTGTTGATATTAATGAAACAGGTAAAATCGTTTCATACGCTGATGGTGTTGCACAAGTTTACGGACTTAACAACGTTATGGCTGGTGAAATGGTAGAGTTCGAAGAGGGGACTAGAGGTTTAGTAATGAACCTTGAAGAAAGTGTAGTAGGTGTTGTTATACTTGGTCTTGGTGTTGAGCTAAGAGAAGGTATGTCTGTTAAAAGACTAGGTCGTCTTCTTCGCGTTCCAGTAGGTGATGCACTTTTAGGTCGTGTTGTAAATGCACTTGGTGAGCCAATTGATGGTAAAGGTCCAATTGAGACAACTAAAACTCGTTTCGTTGAGGAAAAAGCACCTGGTATTATGGATAGAAAATCTGTTCATGAGCCATTAGCAACTGGTATTAAAGCAATTGATGCTCTAGTTCCAATTGGTCGTGGTCAACGTGAGCTTATCATTGGTGACAGACAAACTGGTAAAACAACAGTTGCAATCGATGCGATCATTAACCAAAAAGGTAATGGCGTAAGTTGTGTTTATGTTGCAATAGGTCAAAAAGAATCAACTGTTGCTCAAATTGTTCGTCGTTTAGAAGAACATGGCGCAATGGAATATACAATTATTGTATCTTCAACTGCTTCAGAAGCAGCAGCGCTTCAATTTTTAGCTCCATATACTGGTGTTACTATGGGTGAATATTTCCGTGATAATGCTAGACATGGTCTAATTGTATATGATGATTTATCTAAACATGCAGTTGCATATCGTGAAATGTCCCTTATTCTTCGTCGTCCTCCGGGCCGTGAAGCATATCCTGGTGATGTTTTCTATATTCACTCTCGTCTTTTAGAGAGAGCTGCTAAAGTTTGTGATGAGCTTGGTGCTGGATCGCTTACTGCACTTCCAATTATCGAGACACAAGCTGGTGATGTTGCGGCATATATTCCGACTAATGTTATCTCTATTACTGATGGTCAGATTTTCCTAGAAACAGAACTATTTAACTCGGGTGTACGTCCAGCGATTAACGTTGGTCTTTCTGTATCTCGTGTTGGTGGTGCTGCTCAGATTAAAGCTACTAAGCAAGTTGCTGGTACTTTACGTCTTGACCTTGCTCAGTATCGTGAACTTCAAGCATTTGCTCAGTTCGCATCTGACCTTGACGAAACATCTCGTAATCAACTAGAGCGTGGACAAAGAATGGTAGAAGTTCTAAAGCAAGGTCCTTTCTCTCCACTGTCTGCAGAGAAGCAAGTTGCTATCATTTTTGCTGGTAATGAAGGTTTCTTAGATGATTTCGATCCATCGAATGTAGTTCGTTTTGAAGCTGAGTTATATCCATTTATTGAAGCATCTTATCCTCAAATTTTTGAGAATATTAGAAGCACTTCAAAAGTAGATGATGATACTAAAGCACTATTAATCAAAGCACTTGAAGAATTCAAAGCTACTTTCGTAGTGGCGTAAGGAAAACTTTATGGCAAACTTGAAAGATATTCAAAGACAGATAAAGAGTGTTTCTAACACTCAAAAGACGACTCGTGCAATGAAGCTTGTATCAACTGCAAAACTTCGTCGTGCTGAAGAGCTTGCAAAACGCTCTCGTCTTTATGCTGCAAAAATGAATCAGGTTATTGCCGAAATAGCTGGACGTATAAAATGTAATAAAGTTGGAGGAATTGACAATCGCTGTTTTCTAGAGATTGAAAATCCAAAAATGGTTGACATTGTTTTTGTCACTGCTGATAAAGGTTTATGTGGGGGTTTTAATAATCAAACAATTAAAGCTGTTAAAAAACTTATTAAAGAGTATAAAGATAAAAATGTAAAAGTGCGTCTGCGCGGAATCGGTAAAAAAGGTGTAGAATTTTTTAAATATAACGAAGTTGAGATGTTTGACACAGTTACTAATTTAAGTTCTAAGCCTGATAAGTCAAGAGCTGATGAGTTCATAATGACTTCTATTGAAGATTACAAAGATGGTAAAATCGATGGTCTTCATATTATCTATAATGGTTTTAAAAACATGATGACTCAAGAGTTACATGTTAGTAATCTATTACCGGTAGATACAACGCAGTTTGAGTGTGCTGATGTACAAGACTCAATGCTTGAGATAGAAGCTCAAGATGAAGAGCATATGCTTGATTCTTTAGTTAGTAAATATGTTGAATACGCTATGTATTATGCACTTATCGATTCAGTGGCTGCTGAACATAGTGCTAGAATGCAGGCTATGGACACAGCTACTAATAATGCTAAAGACAAAGTTAAGTCACTAAATGTTCAGTTTAATAAAGCTAGACAAGCAGCTATTACTACAGAACTTATAGAGATTATAAGTGGTGTGGAGTCGATGAAATAATGGAGAAAAATATGATTGGTAAAATTAGCCAGGTTATGGGCCCGGTTGTTGACGTTGATTTTGATGGTTATCTTCCAGCAATTAACGATGCAATTGAAGTTCAAGTTAGTTTAGAAGGTACTACAACTCGTTTAGTACTTGAAGTTGCAGCTCACTTAGGTGATGGCCGTGTAAGAACGATTGCAATGGATATGAGTGAAGGTTTAGTTCGTGGTATGAATGCCACGGCTACAGGTTCTCCTATAAAAGTTCCAGTTGGTGAAAAGGTACTAGGTCGTATCTTTAATGTAATTGGTGAGACTATTGATGGCGGTGAGCAAATCACTGATTCTGAAACATGGTCAATTCACCGTGCACCTCCACCATTAGTTGAACAATCAACTACTACAGAGATGTTTGAAACAGGTATCAAAGTTGTTGATTTACTTGCTCCTTACTCTAAAGGTGGTAAAGTTGGACTATTTGGTGGTGCGGGTGTTGGTAAAACAGTTATTATCATGGAGCTTATTCACAATGTTGCAATGGGTCACGATGGTTTATCTGTATTTGCTGGTGTTGGTGAGAGAACTCGTGAAGGTAATGACCTTTATCATGAGATGAAAGATTCTAATGTACTTGACAAAGTTGCACTTTGTTATGGTCAAATGAGTGAGCCTCCAGGAGCACGTAACCGTATTGCTCTTACAGGTATTACTATGGCTGAGTACTTTAGAGATGAAAAAGGACTAGATGTATTGATGTTTATCGATAATATCTTCCGTTTTGCTCAATCAGGTTCAGAGATGTCAGCACTTCTTGGTCGTATCCCTTCAGCTGTTGGTTACCAACCAACTCTAGCTCGTGAAATGGGTGCTTTACAAGATAGGATTACATCAACTTCTAAAGGTTCAATTACTTCAGTTCAGGCTGTTTATGTACCAGCAGATGATTTAACTGACCCGGCTCCGGCTTCTGTTTTTGCTCACTTAGATGCAACAACAGTTCTAAACCGTAAAATTGCTGAAAAAGGTATCTATCCTGCAGTTGATCCACTAGACTCAACTTCAAGATTACTTGATCCACAAATTATTGGTGAAGAGCATTATAATGTAGCACGTGGTGTTCAAAAAACACTTCAAAAGTATAAAGATCTTCAAGATATCATTGCGATTCTTGGTATGGATGAACTTTCTGAAGATGATAAAAATATTGTTGAAAGAGCTCGTAAAATTGAGAAATTCTTATCTCAGCCATTCTTCGTAGCAGAAGTATTTACAGGTGCTCCTGGTAAATATGTTTCTCTTGAAGATACTATTAAAGGTTTCAAAGGAATCTTAAATGGTGACTATGATGAAATGTCAGAAAATGCATTTTACATGGTTGGTAATATAGATGAGGCAATTGAAAAAGCTGCAAAGCAAAAATAACTCATAATATACTAAAGGACTGTAATGGATAAGTTAAAACTTGAAATCCTAACTCCTAATGGCGAGATCTTTAATGATGACGTTATTAGTGTCACTCTTCCTGGTGAAGAGGGCGAGTTCGGTGTTTTACCACATCATGCTTCATTATCAACTCTGTTGGAAGCTGGTGTAATTGACATCGAAAAAGATGATAAATCAGTTGAATCAATTTTAATTAACTGGGGTGTAGTTCAAGTTGACGAAGCCAAAGTTATTGTCTTAGTTGAAGGTGCTGTTGCTATTCGTGGAGATAACGAAAGTGATATTGCAAATGCCCTTGAAGAAGCTAAACAACTTATTAATGATATTGCGGATGCAAATCCTGCAATTGCTTCTGTTTCAGCAAGAATTGAATCAGCAGCTCAAAGATTATTATAATAAATGATTAACAACATCATAGATTTTTATCTTAAAAGTCACCCAGTAACTTTGGGTGTATTGACTATATTGTCAGTATATTTTATAGTGCTTAACTGGGTGTTTTTCTACCGCTTTTTTTCTATTAACAGTTGGCTTAAAATTGAAAGCAGTTCTTTAGAGAATCTTCTTTTAGGGGCATCAACTGTTAGTGATAATTCTTTTTTAAATAACTTCATAAAAACAAGTACAAATGTTAGTAAAGAGATTTTAGATTTAGGTATGCTAGCCGCTACTAAAGAAGCAACAAAAGGCTTGTCTTTACTCTCTATATTTGCATCTACTACACCGTTTATAGGCTTGTTTGGTACTGTTGTGTCAATTTTAGATACGTTCACACATATAGGTAAAAGTAGTGGTAGTATGTCTGTTATTTCTAGTGGTGTTTCAGACGCATTAGTAGCAACAGCAGCTGGTATATTTGTAGCAATATTTGCCTATACTTATCATCAGGTTTTGAAGAGAAAATCATTTGAACTTATTGGATTTCTTCAGATGCAAAGTGATGCAGTACTAGCTAGAAAAGTTTAATATCATGTATGATTGGGAAGATAAGCCAGAGCTAAACATTACTCCACTTGTGGATGTAATGTTGGTTTTGCTAGCAATTTTAATGGTAATAGCTCCAAATATAATATATGAAGAGAATATCAAACTACCTCAAGGTTCAATGAGCCAACAACTATCTAAAATACCACCGGTTCATATCTCAATAGATAAAGAGTTAAATGTTAAAA
>JAQIBW010000158.1 GCA_027858865.1 Sulfurimonas sp.
TTTTTTTATTCCAGATTATAGATTTAATTTTAGCTATAAATTATTAATTTCCAATAAGTACGATAAATCCAAAAAAATTGAAAAGTTAGAATCTTTATATCAAGAGGTAGTTAAAAAACTTAAATTATTAGCTACTTCTTTCTTGAAATAAAATGCAAATACTACCCTTTTGCAGCTTTTTTAGCTTTTTTATCTTCTCTTTTCTCTTTTAAAGTTTTAGTTGCTGCTGTTTTAGCAGATTTTTGAACGTCTTTACCTTTTGCCATAATAATATCCTTAATTTAATATATATATTATTGTATCGTAATATTTATTAATAAGGAAAGTTGATGAAAAGGGCAAAGTTATATGCCCTTTAAATTTCAGAGTAGTTCTACTCTTCTTCTGCAGTTTTTTCTTCGTTGTGCACAGGCTTCATTGCTGGGAATAGTAATACATCTCTTATAGAGTGCTCATTTGTTAAAAGCATAACAAGTCTATCCATACCGATACCCTGACCAGCAGCAGGAGCCATTCCATAGCTTAATGCATCTATGAAATCTTCATCCATTTCATGCGCTTCATCATCCCCGGCATCTTTAGCATCTACTTGACCTTTAAATCTTTCATACTGATCAACCGGATCATTTAACTCGCTAAATGCGTTGGCAATCTCACGACCTGCAATGAAAAGTTCAAATCTCTCCGTAATAGCCGGATTATCATCACTTCTACGAGCTAGTGGAGATATCTCAACTGGATATTCAGTAATAAAAGTAGGGTCTACCAGTTTCTCTTCAACAAACTCATCAAATAGTTCTCCTTGAAGTTGTCCTAAGTTCATCCCTGGTTTTACAGTAAGATTTTTAGATTTTAAAAATTCTACGATTTTTTCTTTATCATTTACAACTTCTGCAGGAACACCACCAACTGTAGTCAGTGATTTAATAAGCGGAACCTCAGTGAAGTTGTCAAAGTTTATTTCCAACTCACCATAAGGAAGTACAGTTGGTAGGTTTAGGTGTTCAAAAAGATATTTGAAATACTCTTTTGTAATTTCTATCAGATCTTTATATGTTTTGTATGCCCAATAAAACTCAATAGATGTAAACTCAGGATTATGAGTTGCGTCCATACCTTCATTTCTAAAGTTTCTATTAATTTCAAATACTGCTTCAAAACCACCAACTATAAGTCTCTTCAGATAACGTTCCGGTGCGATTCTTAAAAATCTATCTATGCCTAGTGCGTTGTGATGCGTAACAAAAGGCTTAGCATTTGCTCCTCCTGCGATTGGGTGCATCATAGGAGTTTCAACTTCTAAGAAACCTTTGTCTTCAAAGAAACGTCTAGTAAGTGAAATTACTTTTGAACGAATTTTAAAAGTCTTACGAACATCAGCATTCATAATAAGATCTAAATATCTTTTTCTATATCTAATCTCTTTATCTGTTACACCGTGAAATTTTTCTGGAAGTGGCGCAATAGCCTTAGTTAAAAGTTTAAAGTCTGTCGCGTGAATTGATAACTCACCCTTTCCAGTTACAAAAGGGTAACCGTTAACTTCAACTATATCACCAACTTCGATGTTCTTTTTGAAAATAGTATTGTAAAAATCTTCAGGAAGATTGTCTCTCGCTACATATACTTGAAGCATACCGCTCTCATCTTCAATCTTTAAAAAGCTAGCTTTGCCCATAATTCTAAGAAGTTTGATTCTACCACTTACGCAGTAGTGACGATTTTCATCTCTTTGATTTTCTTTTTCTGCTATATCAGAGTTTACATTTAAATATTTTTCAATAGTTGTGTTTCTGTTAGATTCATTTGAATATGGATTAAAACCAGCTTCTTTTAAAAGCTTCGCTTTTTCTATTCTTTGTTGTATAAACTTATTTTCAAAAGCCAATATATTTTCCTTGTGTTATAGTTATTTATTTTTGACAGTTACTGCAGATGCCATATATTTGCATTGAGTGGTCTTTCATAAGAAATCCAAGTTCTTTTGCTATAAAGTGTTGTCTATCTTCGATTTGCTCATCAACAAACTCTGTAATATTTCCACACTCCGTACAGATTAGATGATCATGGTGATTCTTAGCACCAAGCTCATATTTTTTGCCTTGAGCACCAAAAGATAGAGAAGTTACCATGCTTGAATCTTCTAAGAGTGATAGTGTTCTGTATACAGTAGCTATCCCAGTCTTTAAGTCTGGAAATTTTTCTTGAAGCAGATGGTGAAGTGATTCAGGAGTTAGATGCTCATCAGAGTTGTAAAGAGTTTCTAAAATAACTTCTCTTTGAATTGTAAATTTAAGAGAATTCTTTTTTAAAAGAGCTTTAAAGTCACTTAAAAGTTGTTCATATTCAATAGTTCTATCGTTGAAATCAGTTGTAACATTAGGCATGATTATTTATGCTCCTTCATCTTAGATTCTATTTCTTCTTTTGTTTTCACTACTATTTTTTGAGTTGATGTTTTTACACTTTTAGTTACTCCATCAGTAACTTTGTCTATACTGTTGTTTATATCATCACTTATCTCAATAGGGTCAAGTTTCATAATAAAAGCACCAGTACTAACTAAAGCAGGGAATAAAAAGCTATTTGCCATTGGAGCTTCTAAAGTAGATTTGACAGCTTTTATATTATAAGCAGCATGTGCAATTACGGCAGCGATTAAGAAAAATTTACTAGCACCAAATACGAACCCGAGTATTCTGTCAAAGATTCCAAGACCGCTCAGCAGGCTAAGCTTTTTAAAGATATATCCTATGCTGATCATAAAAATCCAGAAGATTGCAAGTGTTACCAAGAATCCTGCAAAACTTATGGCAGCACTATTTTCAAATTTGAAAATCATATCACTTAGAGCTTGTCCAACAGAATCACCAACACGTGAAGCTACAAATATACCACCGATAATTCCAACAAGTCCGAAAACTTCTTTGAAAAATCCATTAATTATCCCTTTAAGACCCAGCATTAAAATTATTACTGAGGCTATTAAGTCAAAATAGTTAAATTCCATTTATTTCATTTCCGAATGCATTTGGTTTTTTCCATTGTTTTTAGCTTTATATAGAGCTTTATCTGCTCTGGCAATTAGTGAATCAGGAGTGTCTCCATTAACATATCTAGTAGTTCCGATACTCATAGTTACTCTAAGCCCTTCACCTTTATAGATAAGCTTGTTACCTCTAACTAAATCAAGGAGTCTACTCGTTATTTTTCTGCAGTGTATATCATCAATACGGTTTAAGATAATGATAAATTCTTCACCACCATATCTAAATACTTTGTCTCCATCCCTAAGAGTTTTCTTTAGAATGTTTGCTATAAATATCAAGACTTTATCCCCTGCAACATGTCCATATTTGTCATTGATATTTTTAAAGTCATCAATATCCAAAATTAGCATGTGAAACTCATATGGGAGTTCATTATTGGAACATATATTTTTAAGATAATAACTTAGAGCACGTCTGTTAAATACTTTTGTAAGTGAGTCTAAGTTTGATTTTTCTTCTAGAGTTTTTACTTGTGTACTTAGCTGTGAAATAATCTCATTGGCTTTTTTAACTTCATCACTCATATGAGCTTGTATCTCATCGAATTTACTTGTAAGTGAAGGCAAATCAATATGCTGAGAATTGCATTCAATAAGTGTTCTCTCATGCATCTTAGTAAGTTTTTTCATATTTGCATTTGTATCTGCATATGAAGATAAACTTTTGTTAGCTATATCTTTATAGGCATTATGAAACAGAGCTTCTGCAAAACCTGCACTACTCATATCTTCATTACTAACGTTCATGATAAGTTGAGCAGATTCATGAAGATAATTAGCAACTTGTTCTTTAGTTGCTTCTTTCTGCTCGTCTATAATTGATAATAGTTCTTTACACATTTTGTTAGCGAGAGATATGAGTTCATCTTTTTGCATAGCTATATCCTAGTAAAATATTTTAGCATTATACTTAATATAAGCATAAAAAAAGCTTTTGTTCTGTCGGCATAATATTATTTATGCCGTATCAGAGCTATTTTAGGTGCTTTATTGTAAAATAAAAAAAATTATAAATTTAAGGTTTTATTATGAGTATTTGGAGTCCTACAAGTTGGAGAGAGAAGCCAATTTTACAACAACCAACTTATCCAAACAAAGATGAATTGAACAGAGTTTTACAAGAATTAAAGAACTATCCTCCACTTGTATTTGCAGGAGAAGCGCAAAGACTTAAGAGTCAACTTGCTGATGTTGTAGAAGGAAAAGCTTTTTTACTACAAGGTGGAGATTGTGCTGAAAGCTTTAGTGAATTTCATGCTGATTATATCCGTGATACGTTTAAAGCTTTAATGCAGATGGCTGTAGTTATGACTTATGCAGGTGGTGTTCCTGTAGTTAAAGTTGGTCGTCTTGCTGGTCAGTTTGCAAAACCTCGTTCAAGTGACACGGAAACATTTGATGGTGTTACACTTAACTCTTATCGTGGTGACATTATCAATGGTGTAGACTTTACTACAGAAGCCCGTACTCCTAATCCAGAACGTATGATAAAAGCTTACAACCAAGCAGCTGCTACTCAAAATCTACTTCGTGCATTTGCTACTGGTGGTATGGCTGATTTACATCAAGTACATAAATGGAACCTTGATTTTGCTCATAAAAGTGAAGTTTCTGCTAAGTATGAAAAATTGGCAGAGGAGATAGAAAATTCTCTAAACTTTATGCAAGCATGTGGAATTACATCTAAAACACATAGAAATCTTAAAGAGACAGATTTTTACACTTCTCATGAAGCTCTTTTGCTTCCGTATGAAGAGGCTTTTACAAGAAAAGACTCTATTACAGGTGATTGGTATGATACATCTGCTCATATGCTATGGATAGGTGATAGAACTCGTCAACTTGATGGTGCACACGTTGAGTATTTAAGAGGTGTTGAAAATCCTATTGGTGTAAAAGCTGGACCAACTATGAATCCTGAAGATTTAGTAAAACTTTGTCAAACACTTAACCCTAACAATGAAGCAGGTCGTATGAATATTATTGTTAGAATGGGTGCAAATAAAGTTGGTGAGGGTATGCCAAAACTTATTCGTGCAATCGAAAAAGAAGGTATGAAAGTTGTTTGGAGCTGTGATCCTATGCATGGTAATACTATCAAATCATCTACTAACTTTAAAACTCGTCCGGTTGATTCTATTTTAACTGAGATGAAACAATTCTTCCAAGTTCATAAATCTGAAGGAACTTACGGTGGTGGAGTTCATTTAGAAATGACTGGTAAAAATGTTACTGAATGTATCGGTGGCTCATTTAATGTAACTGAAGAAGATTTAAGTTCTCGTTACCACACTCACTGTGACCCAAGACTAAATGCAGACCAATCCTTAGAGTTAGCATTTTTAATCGCGGACACTTTAAAAGAAGCAAAAAGATAGTATCAGATAAAGAGATAAATTCTTTAAGAGTTTATCGCTGCTGTTCTTTAGCAATTTATAAGTATTTTAATTACAAACTTAATATCGCCTCTTCCTTCTCCTGTATAGTTAAAAGTTCTTCAACTTTTTGCTCATAAATTTCTTCAATTTCTTGTAACTCTTTTGCCAGTTGACTTATGCCTATGTCTTCATAACATTTTGGATTTGCTAGACATTTGTTTTTCTCTTGCATCTGTAGTTCAAGATCTTCTATCTCTAGAGGAAGTTTCTCTAGTGCAAACTTTTCTTTAAAAGTTAGTTTTAGCGTTTTTTGTTTCTCTCTTACTTCAACTTTCTCTTCTTTCATACTAGCAGCAAGTTCCATTTCATCAAGCTCTTTTAACTCTTTTTCAAGCTCCAGATACTCAGAATATTGTTGATGTGATTCTTCTATGTGTTT
>JAQIBW010000053.1 GCA_027858865.1 Sulfurimonas sp.
GGATTCGAAAATCGTTTATTATGCAGTCATAAACAAAGATATAGAGCATTTTTCTTTCTCTTACTTTAGCTTAGAAAAAAACAAGTTTTTACGTATAAATATACCTATCATTGTAATTGATGACAGTGTAACTACGCAAACTGACCTTAAACCAACAGATCAGTCGCGCGAGAGACTAAAAATGACAATAGCAGGAGCAGTATCGCTTGTAGCATTTATATTTATTTTATGGAGAAAAAAATACATATACTTAGTATCTCTAATCATTCCATTGGTATATATAGCTTATTTAGCGGTACCTTCAAAAGAAGTTTGTATAAAACTTAACTCTGAAATATACCTTCTTCCTGTTCATAATGGAACAATATTTGAGAGAACAAGTAGTGTTTACCACTTACAAAAAGAGGGAAGTGTAAAAGACTTTGTAAAAGTTAAACTAAAAAATGAAAAAATAGGTTGGGTGAAAAATGAAGATATCTGCACGGATTAGTTGGCTTTTTGCAACAATAATTATTTTTTCTTCTTTAGCACTTATGATTGTGTTATATTATCTTGTTCCAAGACCATACTCTAGAAAAATATCAGCTTGGATAATTAGACTGACAACTTTATTCACCGTAGACTTACAAGGTCAAGAAGATTCTGATGCTCAAATGTTTTTATTAAACCATCAAAGTGATTTAGACATTGGAATTATGGAGACTATTACTAAAAAAGACCTTGTATGGGTAGCAAAAAAAGAACTTTTCAACATACCTTTTTTCGGACTAGCTCTAAGACTTTCTCAAGATATTGCAGTCGAGAGAGAAAGTAAGACTTCCCTTCTTAAACTTCTTAAAGACACAAAAAACAGACTTGATAAAGGAAGAGTTATCACGATGTTTCCAGAAGGCACTCGATCTTCAAAAGGCAAAATGTTACCTTTTAAATCTGGTGCTAAAATGGTTGCAGATAAGTATAAACTGCGTGTTCAGCCTATTGTTTTTATTCAAACGGCTAAGTATTATAATGTTAAAGAGTTTTACTACAAACCTGGTCGTATAAAAGTAATCTACATGGATTCATTTGTAGCCGATAGAAGTGATAAAAGTTGGCTAAACGACTTAAGAATTAAAATGCAAAAGGTGTATGACGATGAGTTGGCAAACAATCCTAGCCATAGGTAGTGGTGGTTTTATTGGTGCAGTTCTAAGAGCTTACTTAAACGGTCTAATCTCTCATAAACTACCTCATGAACTCCCGTTTGGAACTCTAGGCGTAAACCTTGTAGGAAGCTTTATAATGGGTCTGTTAGTAGCTTACTTTATGTATACAACTATCTTTTCACTCCATGCCAAGTCGTTTCTGTCTACGGGTATTTTAGGAGCACTAACTACCTATTCCACTTTTGCACTAGAGAGTTTTTTACTCTTAGAAGGCGGGCATATATTTTTAGCGCTAGCAAATATTTCATTAAATGCTTTTGGTACTATTTTTATGGCTGGTGGTGGATTTTATATTGCTAAGTATTTTTTAAAGTAGCTTTAGTGTGTAACATAGTTATAACATAATTATTTCATCAGCGCACCATCGTGCGAGTTCTAAGTCATGTGTGATAAGAAGCATTCCCATCTCACCTAGAGAGTTAATAAGCATATTCATAACTTCGAGCTGTATTACATTATCAAGTGCTGATGTTGGTTCATCTAGTATTAAGATTTCTGGTTTCATAAGCATAGCTCTAAGAATGGAAGCGCGTTGAAGTTGTCCACCTGAGAGTTCATGTGGAAGTTTTAAAAGTAATCCATAATCAAGGTTTAGGCTATTTAAGTAGCCTTGTATAGCATCAGTAGAAGCCACATCTTCTATCTGGTTTAGTAGTGAGTAACTTGGATGAAAGGAACTGTAAGGGTCTTGATAAACTTCAGAAGCAGATGCACATTCTACAGTTCCGCTGAGTGGCTTTAAGTTTTTTAGTATCAACTCAAACAGTGTACTTTTACCTGCTCCACTAGCTCCAACTATTGCTTTTATTTCACCTTTTTTTAGGGAATCAGATAAATCATTAAAAAGTAAAAAATCTTTTTTATATCCAAAAGATAAATTTTTAACTTCTAAAATATTACTCAATAATTAACTCTTAGTAAGTGCTAAATATAATTTAGTTAATTCTTTATAGAGAACATCTGGTTTAATGTTATGATTTTTTTCCCAAATATTTTTCATAATTATATTATCTTCTACACCATCCCACATTTTAATGTATGAACCCTCTTTGTACCCATTGTCTTGACGGAACTGATTTAGGATATTTTTACCAACGTATAGACGATAGAGAGTCTCTAAATCAAGTCCACTCATAAGAACTAAGTCAAAGAAGTCTGCTATGAATATATCAAGATCTAAATCATCTTTACTAAGTGATGTAAGCATAATACTCTCAACTTTTGCTATCACATCAGCCTGAGATGCAAAAAGTTCATTATTTGTATCTATAGTAGAAAAGCTCTCAAGACTTGAGATATTTATAGCTAAATCTTCAATCCCTCCTCTTAGAGTCTGTGAATAATTCTCAATAGCTAAACTCATCATAAAGTGCCATACGTCAACAACTTCTATCTGTAAGTTTTCCCAATCAGGTTCTTTATTTATACTTTTCCAGTGTTTCCATGAAAAACTGTCAATCATCTCTGCACATTCCATATAGATGCATCTTTTCCAGTTTATCTCTTTTTTATTCTTTGTAACACCTTTTGTCCATCCCTCTCCGTTTGTAGCATCGTTGAGTTGAGCCTGAAGCTGTAGCATTAATAATATTTTATCCATAAGTTAGTTCTCTTTTTAGTAAATTAATTCGTTTATTTTATCTAATATGCTAGAATTCCCTACTTAAAGAGAGAGATTTATGAAAAGAATTAACTGTAGAAGATGTCAATTTTATTTTGTTACATGGCAAAAGAATCAGCCTCATGGTTGCAAGGCTTATGGCTTTAAATCTAAGCAAATACCATCTATTGTGGTTTTTCAAAGTAGTGGCATGGATTGTTCTATGTTTAAAGAGAAGACCTTGTCCAAATAATTTTTTTTCCAAATCCAAGATTATTATCTGTCATTTTAAAGTACTCTATTTTTATCTTCCAAAGTATTGGACTCATAGCTAAAGCATATGGGAAAGTTTTAAAGTACAACTTTTTAAGATTTTTATCTTCTAATAGTGAAAAAGTTCCTCTAAACTGTAAACCTTGAATTTTACCAATAGTGTTAGTCTCTAAGACAATAGTTCCCGCTATGTTTGGATTTTGTAAAATATTTTGTATATGTGTCGTGTCATCACTACTTGCAACGACGAAGGTAATCTCTTTTTCATCAAATGCATAAAAGAGGTTGCAAACACTAAGTTCTGGGTCTCCGTAAGTTGCAAGACTAAGAACATGGTGCTCTTTTATAAAGTTTACTATTTTTTCTAAATCACTACTCATGGCTCAAGATTGAAACATAAAGTTTTCTAAATCTTCTGCATCTGTGATTTCTCTTTTATCTAGCATCATTCGACCAATATCGTCTTCTGCCATCATGTCATATATATCTCTTGGATTACTCATATTGTAGTAACTTCTTATAAAATCTATAGCTATCTCAAGCTTGTCATCTTTGCCACTAAATTTTTTAAACTCTCTATACTCATCCCAATCAAATGCTGCCAATGTATTTCCTAATATTATAATTATTTATGGTATTTTAGCGAAAGTGCTTTGTCTAATCGCTTAATTACTTCTAACATCTTTTGAGTAGATAGAGCAAAATTAAGTCTCATAAAGCCATCACCTTCTCTACCAAAACTCAAACCGGCATTTAGTCCAAGCATAGCTTCTTCTATAAAAAACTTTCTAAGTTCCCTATTATTAATCCCCATACCTCTACAATCCAGCCAAGCTAAATATGTCGCCTCTATTGGTGTGACTTTTATTTTATCCCCATATTTCTCACACACTTCTAATAACATTTGATAGTTATTCCAAAGGTGTGATTTTAAATCTTCAAGCCATTCTTTTCCATTTTTATATGCAGATTCAAATGCAGCGTGACTAAGAACACTGCCCTGTGCAAAGTGAACACGTTTGTAACTCTTTAAAAACTTCTCTCTTAGCTCTTTATTTGGTATGGCAACACTACTCATTGCAAATCCAGCCATGTTAAAAGTCTTACCAACTCCAATGGCTGTTACTGTAATATCTCTAGCATCTGGACTAAGAGATGCAAATGGAATATGCTTATTTGGAGAGTAAGCTAAATCTGAGTGAATCTCATCACTAAAGACTACTATATTATGCTTTAAACATACTTGTAAAATCTCTTCTAATTCACCTTGACTCCAAACTCTTCCAACTGGATTATGAGGGGAACAAAGAAGCAGTAGTTTTGTTTTATCATCAATCTTTGACTTTAAATCTTCTATATCAAAAACATACTTTCCATCAGCATTTTGTTTTAGAGGATTTTTTAACAATTCTCTATCATGCTCCATTACACTATGAAAAAATGGAGGATAAACCGGTGTCTGTACTATGACTTTATCACCAGCCTTACTAAAAGCTTCTATGGCTAGACTCATAGATGCTACTACAGAGTGAGAGTAAAGCATATCTTCTAACTCAAACTCTATCCCGTGTTCATTTTTCATCCACTCTATCTGAGATTCAAATGCACTTTTAGGAAATTCTTCGTAACCGACTATAGGGTGTTCAAGTCTTTTCTTTACAGCGTTTAGGACAAAATCAGGAGTATCTATATCCATATCTGCAACCCAAACAGGTAGTACATCTTCTGTGCCAAACAACTCTTTTCTTAGTCTGTATTTTTCTGCATTTGTATCTTTTCTGCATGCAGATTCTGTGAAGTTATATTTCAACGCTTCTTCCAAACACTAACTTGTGAGATAGTATGCTGGTATTTTCTAGCTGTTTCTTTGATAACAAAATCCAAATCTTGAACATGAATAAGTTCAAACTTCTCTCCTAGAACTGTTTTAAGAGAATCAAGAGTTTTAACCTCATTACCATTTGCATCTACGTAGCCACCAAGCCATAACTCTTTTGCAGTTGAATTCTCTTGCCATGTGTAAGGTGATGTAAGTATAAGGATTCCATCAACATTTAATCTCTCATCTATAGTGTCTAAAAAGAGTCTAGGGTTGTAAAGTCTATCTATCAAGTTAGTAGCTATAACTAGATCATAAGAGTTAAAATTTGGTTTTAAGTTACAAGCATCTCCCTGCCAAAAAGAAACTTTATCTTTTAAGTTTTCATAACCTAACTCTTCAATAGTGATTTTTTTATTTACTGTAAGCTCGCCCTCTTCTCTTGAAGTAAAAGCCACAAAACCATCTTGTTTTAACTTTGCTCCGACTTGAACAAAACGAACAGAAAAATCAATTCCTTCAACCTCATCGAAATCCTTTGCCAACTCATACGTAGCTCTACCTGTTGCACAACCTAAATCCAAGGCTTTAGTTTTGTTAACAGCAAACTTAGATGCTATTTTTGCACACTCTATTGCAAAGTTTTTAACTCCAAAATGCGTATCTCCATACTGAAATTCGCAATACTGAGAAACAAGTTCATCACTCTCATAGATGTCTATTTCTTCATCATTTGAATTATCTGAGATAACATATCTAAATCCGGCATTTTGAGAAAAGTGCTTTCTAAAAGCGTAACGAGAGTGCTTCATTATCAGGTTTCCACTACTTGCCCAAGAAGAACCTAATATAAGAGCATGCTTATCATCAAATGTTGGAACTGAAAAATCATCATAAGCCGGATGAACTTCAAAGCCCGCGAATCCTCGAATAGGAGTCCTACTCCACTGCCAAACATTTCCCACTACATCGTAGATGCCATTAAAGCTAAACTCATTAACAGGACATGAACTTGCAAAGTGATAAAAGTTAAGGTTTGCTCTACTTTCATGAAAGTTTGGTAAATCCTCAAGTCTTGATTGATTGTATATCGCTCTATACTCAGCTTCACTAGGAAGGGAGTATGTCACACCATCTTTTTGACTCTTGTATCTACAAAATGCTTCAGCTTCTAGTGCATTTACATCAACAGGCCAGTCAAGTGGCATCTCTATTATCTTACTTAAAGTTCTATACTTATATCTTGCATCTTCTAAAACCCAAAAAGCCGGATATGATGCCCCAGATATCTTTAAAAATTCTTTTCCTTCATCATCCCAAAACTCTTTGGTTTGGTAACCGCCATTTTCTACAAACTCCATAAATTCGCCATTACTAACAATATACTTTGCAGTTTTAAACTCTTTTACATCCTCTTCGTAAGTACCATATTCATTATCCCATCCATATAGGTGATGATGTCTGTCTTTACCAAGTTCAATATGTTGAGACTTTATATTGACCATCTCATTTAAAGGAGCGGTAGAACTATGAGAACATGCGCTCAACTCACTTACTTCTTTGACCAACTCTATTGGCATCTGGCGATGAAGTACAAGTGAAGTTTCTATATGGATTCTTTCATGCTCAATGCCCATAATGATTACCCACATATCAGAATCCTCTGATATTGGCAGAGTTAGGGGAAGAGTCATTATCAACTCATCAATCATCCCTCTAACCTTTGCTCTATATTCTCTAACCTCATCAACTGTTGGCCAAGCATAGTTTTTAGAGTCTACATCATCCCAAGACATCTCATCAACACCTACAGCGAAGATAGACTCAAAGTTTGCATCTACTCTTTTGTTTGTGATTTTCATATTTATTAATTTATTTACAAAATAAGTATCCGTATGTCCAAAATAAAATATCATTGGATGGCGAGTTAATTCTGATTTTCTATAAAATACATCGTCATTTTTCAATACTTCAAATACTTTTTCATAGAGACTAAATGTATTGTTGAAATACCCTTTTATCTCTTGTCGCTTCTTTTGTATGTCAGTTCCATCAAGTGTTATCGGATACATGCTAAGGTTACTCAAATCAGGCCTTTAAATTTTGTTATAATCATTATATGAAAATTTATCAAAGTCCTATATTAAACCATTTCTCAAACCTAACTCATGCATTTACCACTAAGGATGGAGGAGTAAGTAAAAAACTTTACAATTCTTTAAACTTAGCCTTTCATGTCAACGACAATCTGCTTGATGTGACAAGAAACCATGAGCTTCTGGCATCTACACTAAAGTACAACAAAAGAACACTAGTTCACATGAAGCAAATTCATTCTGATTTAGTCCACATTGTAGATGAAACAGATGACTTTGATAATCCTCCTATTTGTGATGCTCTTATAACAGACAAAACAAACATCCCGCTAATGGTTATGGTTGCTGACTGTAGTCCAATACTTTTTTATGACTCTAAAAAAGAGGTTATTGCTGTTGCACATGCTGGACGACAAGGTGCATTTAAAAACATAGTTAAAAATGTCATCAACTCATTTGTGAAAAACTATGGTTCAGATGCTAAGGATATTTCAGCTATTGTTGGTACCAGTATAGGTGTTTGTTGTTATGAAGTTGGTAGTGAAATATATGAAGAAGCAAAAGAACTAGATTTGAATTATGCAATTCAAAAAAGAGATGCTAACTTTTATCTTGATATTAGCAAAATATTAAAATCTCAACTCTTAGCATCTGGAGTTAAAGAAGAAAATATAGAGTTCTCTAGTGAGTGCAGTTGCTGTAAAAATGACATATATTTTTCATATAGAGCAGACGGAATTACCGGAAGATTTGCCGGTATATTAATGATGAGGGAGTAATGGTATGGATATATTTTTAGAAGAAGCAATCAAAGAGGCAAAAAAAGGTTTATCAGAAGGTGGGATTCCTATTGGATCTGTACTTGTTATAGATGATAAAATAGTCGGACGCGGTCACAATAAACGTGTACAAAATTCAAGTGCAATTTTACATGCAGAGATGGATTGTTTAGAAAATGCCGGAAGATTAAAAGCGAGTGACTATAAAAAAGCAACTATCTATTCAACTCTATCTCCATGCGACATGTGCAGCGGTGCGATACTTTTATATGGAATAAAAAGAGTCATTATCGGAGAAAACAAAACATTTCAAGGTCCTGAGAAGTATGTAAAATCTCGAGGAGTAGAAGTGAAAGTTGTAAACAACAAAGAGTGTTGCGAACTTATGGAGTTTTTTATAAAAAAATCTCCAAAGTTATGGAATGAAGATATTGGGGAATAAAAGAGATATCTTATTGCTAAGAGAGTGCTTCAACTCTCTTAGCTAGTTGTGCTGGAAGAAGGTTTAAAGATTCTTCTACCAGCTTTGTATTTCCATGAGTTATAAATTCATCTTCATACTCAAAACTTTCAACCTCTATATTTAAAATCTTCTCTTGTGCTAAAAACTCTAAGATGGCAGAACCAACACCACCCATTTTTGAGCTGTCACTAAATACAAACCATTTTTTATGTTTAACTGCCATATTGCGAAGCATCTCTGCATCTAGCGGTTTTACAAATCTTAAATCTAGTATGCTCACATCAGCATCCATAAGCTCTGCTGTCTCATACGCACGACCAACACCATTTCCATAACCTATGAAAAGTATGTTACTCTCATTAGAGCGAAGTAGTTGAGACTTAGCCAACTCAAATGCAACTGACTCTGGAAGGTCTGTCTCGGTAAAAGAACCTCTTGGATATCTAAGTGAACAAGGATGCTGATACTCGGCAGCAAATCCAAGTGCTTGATGAAATGATTTCTCATCTCTTGGAGCAAAAAGTGTCATATTTGGTACAGCTCTTAAAAAGCTGATATCAAAAACACCTTGATGAGTCTCCCCATCTTCTCCAACTATTCCAGCACGGTCAAGTGCAAAAACAACTGGTAAATCCATCAAACAAGTATCATGTATAACTTGGTCATATCCACGTTGCAAAAATGTCGAGTAGATTGTACAAAATGGTTTAAAACCTTCTTTTGCTAAAGCTGACATAGATGTTACCGCATGTTGTTCTGCAATAGCCACATCCCAAAATCTATCAGGATAAGCTTCCATAAGTTCACTTAGTCCTGTTCCACTTGGCATTGCCGCCGTAGCGCCTACAATCTTGTCATCATTCTTTGCCAGATGCATTAGAGCTTCTGTGTAGATTTGTGTAGCACTCTTAGACGATGCTTTCTTTGAACTATGTCCGTTACTTAAGTCAAAAGGACCAACCCCATGCCATTTTTCTTCTTTACCTTCTGCAATATCATAACCCTTACCCTTAATAGTTTGAGCATGAATAATTACAGGCTGATTAAGTCTTTTTGCTGTTTGCATTATTTCAATGAGTTGAGTTAAATTGTGTCCATCAACGGGACCAATATAATTTATACCCATCTCCTCAAACAACATACCAGGAGTAATGAGCTTTAGAGACTCTTCCATTCTCTTGGCAATATAATGAGCACCTTCACCAAAGTTATCTACAAAGTTTTCAGTATGTTTTTTAAACTTTTGATAAAACGGAGATGCCATTGCTGAGCTTAACATTCTACTAATTGCACCAATTGGCTTTGCTATACTCATCTCATTATCATTTAGTATGATAACCATTGGGTACTTTCTATCGCCTAACTCATTTAATGCTTCATAGACCATACCGGCTGTCATAGAACCATCACCTATCATAACAACAGGAACTCTACTTGTTTGCTCTTTTTTAAGAGCGATAGCTTTAGCAGCACCAACTCCTAAAGATATAGATGTTGAACTGTGTCCTGCAACAAAATAATCATGCTCTGATTCGCTAGGTTTTGTGTAACCGCATGTTCCACCAAACTGACGTAGTGTATCGAACTCATCCCATCTGTCAGTTAGAAGTTTATGTGCATATGATTGATGTGAAACATCAAAGATAAATGGGTCTTTTTTAGAATCAAACACCTTGTGCATTGCTACTATTATTTCAGTTGCACCAAGTGTTGAACTTAAGTGTCCACCATTTTTACTAACAACTCTTAAAATTTCTTCTCTTATATCTTGACAAAGAGTTTCTAACTCTTTAATACTTTTTTCTTTTATATTCATATTGTTTTATTCACTTAGGGCTGCTCTTTTTACTCTCTCAAATCTTTTTGAGATCTGTGCGTCTATATTTCCTGCATCACTGATGGCAATAACACCACCTTCACTTACAGCACTGTCTGAGACAATACTAACATGCTCCAGTAAACCAATCTTTTGAGATATCTCTCCATGGTTTTTAGGGTTTACTTTTAATGTTATTTTCGAAGCACTCTGTAACTCTTTTATAAGTTCTCTTGAAAGAACCTCAGCTATAGCAGTTGAACTCTCATTTAACTCAATATTAATAACCTCTTTAGAGATATCAAGAGCCGCACTAACCAACTCACTTTTGATACCCTCTAAGGCTTTTTCATAATCGTGCGCACTAGCTTCCAATGTTGCTACAGAAGCAGAAAACTGGGCTAAACCATTTGCCATGTTAGTGTCTTTATCTTTTTGAGCTTGTTCTTTCCCCTCTTGTATACCTTCGTTAAAAGATTCCGTCTTTACTTTTTCAAGTTCTTTCAAATGCTCTTCACTCATAGATTCTAACTTCATCTGAAGCTTTATAAAATTTGATGACATTTCATCAGTTTTTTTCATCAACGATTCTATGAGTGAGTCTTTTGAATTTTGGCTCATAGCGCTAGAATCTATATCACTATCACTGTCTCTTAAACCTGGATTATTATCTTTTGTAAGAGTTGTCTTCTCAGGTTCTTCTTCATGTCCTGTAGCACCCATAGGTAAAACCTTGAAGGTGTACTTATCTACGTTATATTGGGTTAGTCTATCGCTTGAGATTACAGTTGCCATAACAAATACCTACTCTACCATCTCGTCAGTTGAACCCATTTGTATTGTTCCTGCTTCTGCAAGTCCATTAACAACTTCAACAATTTTTCTCTGAGCATTCTCAACATCTTTCATTTTAACAGCACCTAGGAACTGCATCTCTTCATCAAAGGCGTCTCTAGCTCTCTCACTCATTGCAGAGAAAAATTTCTCTTTAAGCTCTTCAGGTGCGCTTTTAAGACCTAGCATAAGTTCTTTTTTATCTACAGTTTTTAGAATCTCTGTAATAGCATTTTTGTCTAAAGTTACAATATCCTCAAATGTAAACATCATCTCTTTAATTAGAGTTGCAAGCTCTTTATCAACTTGCTCAACTTGAGAAAGTGTAGCTTTTGCTGACTTAGCACCAAGACGATTAAAGATATCTGCAACAGCTCTCGGTCCACCAACTTCAACTTTATAAGAAGCAAGAGACTCAAGTTTAGATTCTAAAACAGCAGAGACTCTTTTAATAACAGAAGGCGAGATATCTCCAAGTTTTGCCATTCTCATAGCAACTTCAGAACGTAAATCATCAGGGAAAAATTGCAGAGTATCTGCCGCTTCTGTAGCATCCATATGAGCTAAAATAAGAGCAATTGTCTGTGGATGCTCGGTAACAATAAAGTCTGATAACTGATGAGGCTTGATTTTTGAAAGGTATGAAAAGTTTTGAGTATTTTGCATGCTTTTTGACAGTTTTTCTAAGACTTTTTTTGCTTCTTCAGGTCCAAGAGTTCTATAAAGAAGCTCTCTTGCATATTCCATACCACCAGTAGTAAGGAACTGTCCTGATTGAAAGATTGCATGAAACTCTTCAAGTATTGCAGTTGCAACCGCTTTTTCTACCGATCTATTACTTGCTATATATTTTGATACTTCAGTAATAGCATCTACTCTCATATTTGAGAAAATTGCTGCAGTTGATTCTTCACCGAGTTGCATTAGTAAAATAGCAATTTTTTCTGCCATACTCATTTCATCAAAAGATGCTTGCTGTGTTGGACTTAAATTCATTATCTTGACCTCTTTTCTCTAACAACTTCTTCTTCTTCGGTTAAGAGTGATTGAAGTAGTGATGCTATCTCTTCCGGTCCATCTTCAGCCATAGTTCTAACTTTTTCAAGTAATACTTCGTGTTTTAGTTCATCTTCGTTAAAGCCTTCACCAACGCCAAGTTGACTCTCAACTTTTTTACGCATCTGTTGAACTTTTTCTACTAAGTCTTCTTCTTCATCATCATCTATATCAAGTGTTGGACGATCAAGTTCATCCTCTTCTTTAGATACTTCAAGCATTCTCATAGCAAATGGAGATATGACTTTTTTATACACGATAAGTAACAGGATAAGAACAAATAAATACTTAAACCCTCCAGAAAAAGGTGCTAAATAAGTCTGACTAAATGTAACCGCTTGAGACACCCCATCAGCTTCAATACGAGAGTTACTTCTTTTGAACTGCAGATTTTTTACGCTTATTTCATCGCCTCTAGCTTCACTGATACCGATAGAACGGCTAACTAATGAGGACAGAGCTTCTAAGTCACTCTCTTGAAGTGGCTCATACTCAAGAGCATCGGTTGATTTACCTTCTTCATCTAACTTAAACTTATATTTACCATCTACAATAACAGCTGCACTAATTCTTTTTATACGTGCAAACTGAGATTTTTTAGTAGATACCGTTTTACCAACTTCATAATTAGTCGTACCCGTATTCTTTTCATATTTTTCACTAGTTTGATTACTTTTGAGTCCTTGAACCGGACCAATATTACTTACAGTACCTGGAACTCCTCCTACCTCAGCGGGAGAACCACCTTCTCTTTTTTCTTCACTAACTTGTTCGCTTCTTACAACATTTTCAGGATCAAAAGTTTCAGAAGTAGAGTTTTGAATAGAAAAATCAAACTCAATAGTTACTTGAGCAACTACTTTTTCATTTCCACCAACAAATGGAGAAATAACTTGCATGATCTTTCTTTGTCTCTTTCTCTCTTCTTTTGTTTTAAACTTCTGCTGAACAGATGACAACTCACCCATCTGAGCCATTTCATCTTCATCACCAAGGGTTTCCCCATCGCTGTTGATAAGCATAACATTTTCAGAAGTAAGTTTTGGGACAGCGGCGGAGACAAGATTTTTAATACCGCGTATCTGTTTAGATGTTAGTCTTTGACCTTCAACCATTTGAACCATAACCGAAGCACTTGGATCAACTTGTTTTGCAATAAAAAGAGTATCTTTTGGAAGAGCAAGACTTACACTCGCAGATTCAATTGGAACAAGAGCATTGATAGTTCTTGAAAGTTCACCTTCTAATGCACGAAGATATTTAACATTTTGATCAAAACTAGTAGCACCAAACTCCTGTGTATCAAAAAGTTCAAATCCTACACCACTGTTTTTAGGAATGCCCATAGAAGCAATTGTAATGCGCTCTTTATAAACTATATCTTTAGGAACTTTGATAATATTGTTATCTTCTAGTTTATATTTTATTCCATCTTTTTCCAATTGATCAACAATCTTAGCTGCATCTTCTGAGCTTAGGGAATTAAAAAGAATTTCATATGAATCATCTGTAGTTTTTTTAGCCGTATAAACAACCATAAAAATAAGAAATGAGACTATACCAATAATAGCAGCAGCAATAATAATTCTCTGCTGTTTTGTTAGCTTTGTATAAAGAACAACTAACTGAGAAAAAAGTATCTTAAAATCCATTAACTTCCCATTTTATAATTACAAAATTTCTGATGCTAGTTCAAAAAAGCGAGTATTTTGCTCCCCTGTTCCAACAGTTACTCTAATCGCGTTCATACTGTATCCGCTAAGATCTCTAACTATCATCCCACGTTTTAAAAGAAGGTCTGCAACTAAAGAAGATTTTTGGTTCGGATTTAGACATAAAGTAACAAAATTTGTATAGCTGTTTATTATATCTATTTTTTGCTCTTTTGCAAACTCTTCATAGCGTTTCATCTCATTAAAGTTATCAACTACACTTTTATTTACAAATTCCTCATCTTTTAGGGCAACTGTTGCAGCTTCTAAAGATAGTGTTGTAATGTTAAAAGGAGGTCTAAGTTTGTAAAGCTCTTTTATAATCTTAGCATCTGCAATACCGTAACCAACACGCATCCCACCAAGTCCATAAGCTTTTGAAAAAGTTCCAAGATAGATTACATTTTCAAACTGTTCTACAATTTCTTTTGGTTTTACTTCTTTAGTTCTGTCCTTAATTAATGCATACTCCATGTAAGCTCCGTCTACTACTACTAGTGTATCATTATCTATTTTTTTAAGAAAATCAAACAGTTTTGAGGCTTCTATTGCGTCACCGGTTGGATTGTTAGGAGTACATAGAAAAATTATAGAAGGTTTCTCTTCTTGGTAAATCTTATAAAACTCATCTAAATCATGCTCTTGTGAGTATGTTCTTAAAATCTCTGCACCTACGTGTTTTGCATAGATCTCATACATAGCAAATGTAACAGAGTTCATAAGTATTTTAGATTCTGAGTTTGCTTTTGCATGGATTAAAAACTCGATAACCTGATCACTACCTGATCCAATGATTACATTATCATCTTCTACGTCAAACCTTTTACTTAATGAGCTTTTCAGAGCCATCATAGAGTCATCAGGATATAGAGCCATTTTGGAAATTATTTTTGATACAGCTTCTTGAACTTTTAGCGAACAACCATTTGGATTTTCATTACTGGCAAGTTTAATAATATCTTTGGGTTGGATACCAAACTCTCTTACAACTAACTCTATCGGCTTTCCTGCCTCATAGTTTTTTATATCTTTCATTTTAGAATTAAATTTCATCTTCACCCTTTACATAACTTCCAAGCCATGTCACTTCAGCATCGTGTCTAGACAGTACTTTTTGAATATGAGGCTCATCTATATGCCCATAAAAATCTATATAAAACCAATAACCAAAACCTGCTTGATCTTTTGAAGGACGGGATTCAATTTTAGATAAGTTAATCTTTTCATCATCAAAATCTTTCAAAAAATGTACAAGAGATCCGGCCTCTTTTGCATCTTCTAATTTAACCAAGATAGATGTCTTATCATGCTCACTGATAGCATTTTTAAAATCACTAAGTATCACAAATCTAGTACTACTGTCATGCGCATCTTCAACGTTTTCAAACATTGTCGGCACTCCATAAAGTTTAGCTGCGATATGACTACAAATAGCAGCAGCTTCTGGGTCTTGTGACGCTAATATAGCCGCTTTTGCAGTTGATTCTACTGGTATATGCTCTACATTTATAAGGCCGTATTCTAAGAGGAATTCTCTACATTGTCCGAAACCTTTATCTTTTGAATAAATCTTTTTTACATCTTCTAACTTTGTTGCTTGTGTAACAAATGACATATGAATCGGCATATATAGTTCTGCTACAATTTTCACAGAACTCTTTGCAAGCAAATCAAGCGTCTCCCCGACAATTCCATCTTTAGAATTTTCAATTGGCACAACACCAAACTTTGCTCTTTTTGATTCAAGTGTTTTAAATACAGAGTGAATAGAACTCACAGAAATATAATCACTCATAGCACCAAAACGGCTCTCTGCTGCTTGATGGGTAAATGTACCTTCAGGTCCTAAGTAAGCTATTTTTTCCGGACGTTCTAAGTTTCTTGAAACTGCAAATATTTCTAAAAATATAGCTTCTATGGCACTTTTATTTAGAACTCCACCGCGAGCTTTACTCTGTATTTCAAGTCTCTCGATAATGGCTTTTTCTCTCTCTGGTCTGTAAATTGATCCACCAGATTCGTTCTTTATCTCACCGACTCTTTCAACAACTTTCATTCTCTTGTTAAGAAGGTCTAGCATCTCATTGTCAATAGCATCTATAGCATCTCTACAATCATCTAAAGTTTTCATATTGCCTCCAAAATATTCTGCATATCACCAAAAACCGCGTCAGGTCTAAGCTCAAGTTTTAAAAATGGAACTATTTCAGCCTCAGTTCTGTACTTTCCGCTAGTTACAAAAACTGTCTTCATTCCCATCTCTTTTGCTCCACCCAAGTCACCTTTAACATCATCACTAATCATAATGACATCACTAAACTCAGCACTTTTGTCTTGCTCTCTTAACTTATTTAGAGACTCATTGTAAAAAGCCTCACTAGGCTTTCCTACAACTATATACGGAGTAGAAGTTGCGAACTCTAGCATCTTTAAAACAGCTCCTACGCCAGGGTATCTCTTGTTATTTTTAGCATAGATAGATGTCTCATGCATTCCAACAAGTTTTGCCCCACTAAGCAAAAAGTCTATCATCTGAGCATATTCGTCTGCCATAAAATCTTCTTTAATAGCAACTAGAACTGTCTTAGGATTTTCATAATCAAGTTTGTAGCCCATACTCACTAAAGTATTTAAAAACTCATCTGCACCATAAGCTGCTACTGATTCTTTTGATACACGTGATTCTAAAAGCATAAGAGGATCAAGATACTTAGAAAAATCAAATTCAAAACCGATAGAACATAAGTAATCATAAAAATCTCTTGAAGCTTTTTTAGTGTTATTTGTAATAACCATGTATGGAATGTTCTTTTCATTACACATCTGTATAAACTCTAAACTTCCACGAATAGGAGATTTATCACTGTCGCTGATTAAAGTGCCTTGAACATCTATGAAATACAAATCAAATACCTAAACCAGAAATTCTTTCTCTAAAGCAATTAAATCTTCAAAGTTTTCTCTTTTTCTGATAAGTCTGGCTTTACCGTCTTGTACTGCAACTTCAGCACTTCTGCCACGAGTGTTATAGTTACTTCCCATACCAAAGCCATAAGCTCCGGCACTATGAACTACAAGTAGGTCATTGTGGTTTAACTCAGGTAGTGAATAGTCTTTAGCAAAGAAATCACCACTTTCACAAACAGGACCAACTATATCAACTTTTCTTACCTCAGATGTAGAGTCCGTAATAGCTTCTATCTTATGGTAAGCATTGTAAAGGCTTGGACGCAATAAATCATTCATCGCACCATCAACAACTACAAATTTCTTAGTTCCGTTTTGTTTCTCGTAAAGAACTTTAGTCAAAAAGTATCCTGCATTAGCTGTTAAAAATCTTCCCGGCTCGCAGATAACGGTAAGATCAAGACCTTTTAGAGTTCCTAAAATCGCTTGTGCATAATCGTATGGTTTGATTGTAACTTCATCATCATATGTGATTCCGAGTCCACCGCCGATATCAAAAAACTTCAACTCAATATCGATAGCTTCAAGTGAACGAACCATGTCCGCAACTATTACAGCTGCCTCATAAATTGGCTCTAGATGTGTAAGCTGAGAACCAATATGAAAGTGAACACCGACAGGCTCAAGAGCCTCTGAGTTTTTAGCAAAAATATACATTCTTTTAGCCGTGCCTATGTCAACACCAAATTTATTGTCATGTAGTCCTGTAGAGATGTATGGATGAGTTTGCGGGTCGATATTTGGATTAACACGAATACTGATGCGAGAAGTTCTATTTAACTCTTTTGCAATTGACTCAACTCGAAATAGTTCTGCTTCACTTTCAACATTAATGTAAAGAATATCTTTTTCTATTGCTTCACGTATTTCATCATCACACTTACCAACACCGGAAAAGATGATTTTATATGCCGGTATTCCAGCTAAAAATGCACGACGTACTTCACCGATAGAAACACAGTCTGCTCCACTTCCTAAATCTGCAAAATGCTTTACTACACTAAGATTTGAATTTGCTTTTACGGCATAAGCTAAGATAGATTTTCTACCTTTAAAAGCTGATTTCAACTCTTGATATTGTTCACTCATATAGTCTAAGTCATAAACGTACAGAGGTGTTTTATACTCAGATGCCAGTTCTTTAAAGTTCATTATAAAATTTCCAAATATTTTTTAAATGATTTTACCCAAAAAGTGCTTATATTTTAGTTATAAAAGAGGGGCTGATTATCTTCTCTCAGTAAAGAGGGAGTCTAGCATACTTTTTTTTAGGTAGATAAGCGGTATTTTCGCCATTGTCTAAAAGCTATAAAGAAGAGACTAACTATAGGAGCGACTACTCCTGCTTCACTTGAAATTGTCTTATTATTTGAGAGTTCTATGAGCATAAACAAAATTCCCCATACTAAAAGAGTCGCAAGAATCGCCCCAAAACTAAAGAGTGAAACATTTAAAAACCTGGCACTAATTGGGACAAAAAAGAAGATAATTACCACTAAACACGGAACAAAAAATGGGTAAATAAATATTTTGTAA
>JAQIBW010000222.1 GCA_027858865.1 Sulfurimonas sp.
AAGTTACTGATGAGATGAGGCTAGTAATCGCATTTTTTGCTTGTATGATGGTTGTAAATATTGATGATGAAGTTTATGATGAATTGGTAACTATCTTGATTTACCCGCATAAGATGGTGATGCAAGATGTGCATGTGAACAACGGAATATATACACAAGAGCGGTTTGTTCTTCAAGGGCAGTCTAGTGGTGGTGTTATCGTCATTGCTTGGGATGATGCGAAAAAAGAGGCTTATCATCTTCGTAATCATAATGTAATCATCCATGAACTAGCTCATGTGCTTGACTTTGAACAGGGAATGGCAAACGGAGTGCCTTCGTTGGAACGCTCAAAGTATGATGCTTGGAGCAGGGTTATCTATAAGCGTTTTAATGAACTTCATGAGAAAGTAGAGCATAACAAAAATTTAAAAGAATATAGCCTTATAGGGGAATATGCATCTACAAATGAAGCAGAATTTTTTGCTGTTGTGAGTGAACTTTTTTTTCAAAATCCTAAATCATTAAAGCAACATTTTCCTGATCTGTACAATGAGTTTAGTACCTATTACTGCTTGGATCCTGTATCATATATGTAGTTAAAGAGGTAAAGGCTCAATGTTGATATTTTTTCCAATATCTGCATCTGTGTAAAAACTATGAGTTCCATCACAAAAAGGAAAGTTTTTACTCCTTTTACATAAACAAATAAGGTATGGTTTAGTTTTTTCAACAACTAGTTTTTTAGGTAAGCATTCAGTAGTTTTATGACTTCCGTCGCAAAACACACCATCTTTGCTTCTTCCACACGCACAGATCAAGTACTCAACACCAGCTTCTAGTTTTGTACCTTTTGGTTTGTTGTTAAATATGATTGCATCTTTACACATAACTTTCTCCTTGTTATTTGTTGGAAATTTAATCTTCTTTAGGCAAACGATTTGCAAGGTTGAGAGCTATGAGAAAACCGACAGCTATACCAATGAGCAAGGTGATTCCTAAGAGGGCAGCTCGAGACATTATGATGGTGGCAAATAAAATCTTAGTTTCCACAAGTTGTGTATTTTGTAAAACAATAATAAGGACAAGTACAATCAGCACAAGTGCTGTATAAAGCTTTATTTTTACCATATTAACCTCTCTTTGCATCTAATTATTTTTTCATTTCTATTATAGTAAACTAAGGCTTAAGATAAAACATTGTTATTTTATGAGAGGAGCTTAACTACTTTTCTTGCCAAAGAGGTGAAAGTGGTTAGTTTTCCACCGTATATATGTAGAACTCTACTATTTGCAATGTGGTGTAAGTCAAGCTTGTACTCTCTGGACATTTGAGAAATCTCTTTTTTACTTTTGATGATTGGTCTTGTGCCTATGTAAACCTCTTTGATGTCACTAGCTCTTAACTCTGTTTTTAGGTACTTGTTACTTTCTTGTAGAAGGTATTCAATATCTTCGTTATTTATCTTTATATCATCAACATTTGAATTTTCACTTCGCTCTGTAGTACCTATGATAGTTGTCTCACCCTCAGGAATCATAAAAAAGATACGTTTACTTGCTGTCTCTAAGAGAAGAGGCTCAGGAATGAGCAAACTGTCTATGACAATATGAATCCCACTGAGTTTTTCTATGGTGTAAGAGGAAGGCAGGTGAAACTCTTTGTTTATCTCATCTATCCATGCACCAGTAGCATTGATTAAAAGATTTGTTTCAAAAACTTCTTGCGTAGTCTCAAGAGTTATAATATCATCGTTTATTTGCAGTTTTTGAAGCTGTGTTTCTTCAAGTATAGTTACCCCCTCATCTTGAGCCTCTGAGGCTATTTTATGTGTTAGTGCATCGTCATCTGTCTTTGCATCGTAGTATTTAAAAATAGCTCTTATGTTGTTATCTTTAATGTTTTTAAACTCACTGAAAAACTCTTCTTTAGAAACCTTTGAAGCTTTATTACCATGTTTTGCAAACAAGCTGTAAAGCCATAAACCAAGCCCAATCATCCAGTCTGGACGTTTGGAGTTATGGTATATGGGAAAATAAAAAGGGCGAAGTTTGACAAGAGATGGGTAAGTATCTAAAAGATATTTTTGATCTTGCAAAGATTCTCTTATAAGAGAAAATTCATACTGTTCAAGGTAGCGAAGTCCACCATGTATGAGGCGAGATGAGTTGGACGAAGCGCCAAATGCTATATGGTTTTTTTCTAAAATAAGTACTTTTTTTCCGGCAATCGCCAACGCCTTTGCTATCGCTACACCGTTTATGCCAGCACCAAGAATAACTACATCATATTTGT
>JAQIBW010000138.1 GCA_027858865.1 Sulfurimonas sp.
ACTTAGTTTTTCAAAGATCCAAACTTTAAATTATTCGCAAAAGTCGGCTAATATTCCACTTTTAAGCGCCTGATATGTGTCTTCACCTTTTAGTTTTTTAACGATTGCTAAAGCAAAACATATTGCCGTTCCCGGTCCACGAGATGTCATAACATTACCATCTTCAACGACCATTGCTTTGTCACCCATATATCCTTCTTCTCTAATTTTCTCTTGTACAGATGGGTAACATGTATAGTTATGTTTTAAAACACCTGCTTTGTTAAGTGCAAAAGGTGCAGCACAAATGGCAGCAATATTTTTGCCTTTTTCATCCATCTCTTTTAAAAGATTTTGAACATTTTCATCGTCTGCTAAAGCATAAGTACCTTCCCAACCACCGGGAAGTATTATCATATCAAGAGTGTCTGCACTTATATCTTTTACTTGCACATCTGCTTGAACGACTATGCCGTTAGCTCCTTTTATAAGAGTCTGTGCATCTAAAGAAGCTACTAAAACTTCTATCTCTGCTCTTCTTAAAACATCAATAATAGACACTGCTTCTATCTCTTCAAAACCACTAGCTATAGGTACTAAAACTTTGCTCATAAAATATCCTTTATTAAATCATTACCTTTATTTTAGTATAATCTCTAAAATATTAAAAGGTAAATTTGCAAATATGATAAATTATAAAAATATAAAACCTTGGCTTTTTAAACTACAGCCAGAGAATGCACACCACTTAGCTGAAACAGCTATTAGAACTGCAAATATTTGCCAGATACCGTTTAACTCTTTTTTAGAGTCTCACTTCATCACTGACGACGTTTTAAAACAAGAGCTTTTTGGACGTACTTTTTTAAATCCTGTTGGACTTGGCGCAGGATTTGATAAAAATGCTACGATGATTCGCGGTATGCAGATTCTTGGCTTTGGTTTTACTGAAATCGGAACGGTAACACCCAAACCACAAGCAGGAAACCCAAAACCTAGAATGTGGCGTCATATAGCAGAAGAGTCTATTCAAAATGCTATGGGCTTTAACAACGATGGCGCATTAAAAGTTCAGGGCAGACTTAAAAAGATGTACCCTTTTACTACTCCTATCGGTGTAAATATTGGTAAAAACAAAGTGACTCCTGAGAGTGAAGCTATAAATGACTATATACATCTCATAAAAACATTTAATGGTTTAGGCGATTACTTTGTTATAAATATCTCTTCTCCAAACACTCCGGGTCTTAGAGACTTGCAAAATGAAGATTTTATTAGTAAACTTTTTAGTGAAGCAAAAGCACTTACTGATATGCCAATACTTCTAAAAATAGCACCTGACATGACAGAAGAAGATGCAGTCACACTTACTAAAATGGCAGTAAAACAAGGGGCAGACGGCATCATCGCAACAAATACAACGGTAGACTATTCTCTTGTTAAAAACCCTTACGATATTGGTGGACTTAGCGGTGCTGTTTTAAAAGAAAAAAGTTTTAAAATATTTGAAGCTATAGCAAAAGAACTTTACGGTAAAACTACACTTATATCTGTTGGTGGAATAGACTCGGCTAAGGAAGCTTACAGAAGAATAAAAGCAGGAGCGTCACTAGTGCAGATACTAAGCGGAATCGTATTTCATGGTCCTGATATGGTAATGAATATAAACAAAGAGCTTATAGAGCTTATTAAAGCTGATGGATATGCAAATATTACAGAAGCAATCGGTGCAGACAGAAAATGAAAACTTTCTTAGCACTCATACTAATTTTAGGGACACTAATGGCATCATCACTACCAAAATATGAGACGAAAACACTAAAGAATGGACTGCAAATAGTTGTGATTCCTCTTAAAAACTCTACTAATGTTATCTCTACTGATATCTTCTACAAAGTTGGAAGCAGAAATGAAATTATGGGTAAGACGGGTATTGCTCATATGCTCGAACATATGAACTTCAAATCAACAAAAAACTTGCCGTCTGGCGAGTTTGATAAAGAAGTTAAAAACATAGGTGGTGTAAATAATGCATCTACGAGTTTTGACTATACTCACTACTACATAAAATCAAGCACAGACAATCTTTCTAAATCACTGAGCCTTTATGCTGAACTTATGGAGAACCTAAATCTAAAAGATAAAGAGTTCCAACCTGAGCGCGATGTTGTTGCTGAAGAGAGACGTTGGAGAACAGAGAACTCTCCACTTGGTTACCTTTACTTTGCAATGTTTAACAACGCTTATGTTTACCATCCATACCACTGGACTCCTATCGGTTTTATGAATGATATCCAGACTTGGACTATACAAGATATAAAAGACTTCCATAAGACTTACTATCAGCCAAGTAACGCCATCTTAATGGTAACAGGTGACGTTGACTCTAAAAAAGTGTTTAAAAAGGCTAAAAAAGAGTTTGGCAGTATCAAAAACACAGCCAAAGTCCCTGAGTTTAAATTTATAGAGCCTGAACAAGAAGGCCCTAAAAGAGCAATTATCCATAAAGATAGCGAAGTAGAGATGCTAGCTATTACTTTTCATATTCCAGACTTTAAAGACAAAGACCAAGTTACACTTAGTGTAATCTCTGAGATTCTTTACTCTGGAAAAAGTTCAAGACTATACAAAGAGCTTGTAGACAAGAAACGTCTCGTAAACCAAGTATATGCGTATAACATGGAAAACATCGATCCGGGTCTTTTCATCTTCTTAGCTTCATGTAACCCAGGTGTAAAAGCTGAAGATGTAGAAAAAGAACTTATAGAGCAGATAGAGCTTATGAAGACTACAAAAGTTACAAAAGCTGAACTTGACAAAATAAAGATCAACTCAAAAGCAGACTTTATATACTCGTTAGAGAGTTCTACTTCTGTAGCAAACCTTTTTGGAAGCTACCTTGTTCGTGGTGATTTGACTCCACTTCTGACTTATGAAGAAGACATCAAAAAGATAACTGCCAAGAAAGTTCAAGATGCAGCTAAAAAATATTTCAATTTCGACAAATCAACTACTATTATTTTAAAAAAGGGGAAGTAAATCTATCTTTATAGCTGCACTTCAAACATAATTCTTCGACCGCTATACTTTTGCTAAAACCTTCACGCATAGCCACTGCTCTCTTAGAACCCAATACTTCACTAAGAGGTGTTGTGTTTAGGTTGCCAAGGTTTATAACTCCATCACCATCTAAACAACACGGAACTACTGCCCCATCTGCTAGTATTCCAATATGAGATTTGAGTCCGTAGCAACTCGCATTTGAGCTATGATTTGAGTCTAATGATGGCCACTCAAAATAGCTATCAAAGGTTACTAATACTTTTGAAGCAAGACGTATAGATTTTGGTCTAGTTTTATAAAGCTCCGTAATATTTAGTTCAATGTCAAAATAATCAGATAGTTTTTTTAATAGCACTGTGTTAAATTCTACTTCACTGCATGCTTCATCAAAGTTCCATATTCTTAGATTTATAAAGGGCTTTGGAGCGTTAGTGAGTTTATATTGACATGTAGATAATACTCCATCCATATATTCATCAAAGGTGAGTTTTAGAGAGTTCTTATTGTAACTGTTTAGTGAGATATTTAACTGACGAACACAAGGATGAAAAATGTTAGAATTTTCTAGATGGTTTAAGTAGTAACCGCTTGTAGTAAGTTCTACTTTAAAGCCAGACTCATGAGCAAGGTCTAGGTATTCATTTAGGTTTGAGAGTATTAGCGGATCTCCCATAACATGAAATGCCAGTGATTTTGTGTAACCTTGGAGCTGTGTCAATACTTTAGTAAACAGTTGAAGGGACATTGTTTTAGAGGGTTGAAGTTTTGGTGGGCAAAAACTGCATGCTAGACCGCAGATATTTGTTACTTCAATATGAACACGATTAAATTGCATAACTGCTCTTTATGTACCCAAGTAATACTTGGGCACGAAAATAATTATTAACCTAGCTGAGATGTGATTGCAGCTTCAACTTCAGAGATGTGAGCTGTCCCATCTACTGTGATATAAGTTAGCGTATCGATTGTCTTTGCTTGATCTTTATAGTAACCGATAAGTGGTTGAGTAAGTTCATGGTAAACTTTTAGACGATCAAGAACTACATCCTCTTTGTCATCAGCACGTTGAACTAAATCTTCACCAGTCTCATCATCTTTACCTTCTACTTTTGGAGGGTTGAAAGTAACATGGTAAGTTCTACCAGATGCTAGGTGAGCACGACGACCTGACATACGCTTTGCAATAATGTCATCAGCAACATCAATCTCAATAACTGCATCTATCGCTATACCAGCCTGAGTTACAGCATCTGCTTGAGGAAGTGTACGAGGGAAACCATCTAGTAAGAAACCATTTTTACAATCATCTTCTAAGATGCGATCTTTAACAAGACCAATAATAATCTCATCAGTAACAAGTTGACCAGCATCCATAGCTGCTTTAGCCATTTTACCCATATCTGTACCAGCTTTAATAGCTGCTCTTAACATGTCACCTGTTGAAATCTGAGGAATGTTAAACTTCTTTGTTAAAAATTGAGCTTGAGTACCTTTACCAGCACCCGGCGCTCCTAATAATATAATTCTCATTGTGTCTTCCTAAATATTTTGTTAGTGAAACTATATAATAATGAGTTTAAAATAAGCTCTATTTTAGACAAAAAGTTTATTAATTTTCAAATTTT
>JAQIBW010000278.1 GCA_027858865.1 Sulfurimonas sp.
TTAGTAATCAGTATCTTCAAGATTTATGCTTTTTTACCGAACAAACCATTGCCAGATGACGATACTACAAAAGAGTCACAGGAGGAGCTTTTAAAAGTCATACTAAAAGTGATTAAAGAGAGTAATGGAGAGTTAAGTCACAGCGAACTTTTCATGAAAGTGCAAGATGATGATACTTTCAATAAGAAAAGATTTTGGAGATTTAATCAAAACAGATTAAACCAACTTCTAAACTACTATCATTTAGAAAATAGTCATACAAGTTGTATTAAAGATATATATCATGATTTAAAGGCTTAACAGCCTTTAAATATTAGTTTCTATCTAGTCCATTTAAATCAGAAAATGCTTTTTCAACACGATCAACTAAAGTAATTTGACCGGCTCTTAACCATTTTCTAGGATCGTAGTATTTTTTATTTGGTTTATCTTCACCCTCAGGGTTACCGATTTGACCTTGCAAGTAGTCATTGTATTTTTCAATATATGCTTTTGTACCTACCCAAGTAGCCCACTGAGTATCAGTATCGATGTTCATCTTGATAACACCATAACCTATCGCTTCACTTATTTCTGAGGGAGCTGAACCAGAACCACCGTGAAATACAAAGTTTACAGGTTTTTCGGATGTACCAAATTTTTCTTGTATATATTTTTGTGAATTATCTAAGATTTTTGGAGTTAGCATCACGTTACCAGGTTTATAAACACCGTGAACATTGCCAAATGAAGCAGCAATAGTAAAGTCAGGTGATACTTGACTTAACTCTTCGTATGCATAGGAGACTTCCTCAGGTTGAGTATATAAAAGAGCGTTATCTATGTTTGTGTTGTCAACACCATCTTCTTCTCCACCAGTTACACCAAGTTCTATCTCTATACTCATACCTATCTTACCCATACGTTCTAAGTATGCTTTACAAGTAGAGATATTTTCTTCTAAAGACTCTTCTGATAAATCTAACATATGTGAAGAATATAGTGCACGACCGGTATGCTTAAAGTGTTTTTCTCCAGCATCTAGAAGTGCATCTATCCAAGGAAGAAGTTTTTTAGCAGCATGGTCAGTATGTAAGATTACTGCTACACCATAAGCTTCAGCCATCATATGAACATATTTAGCACCAGCTATTGCACCGACTATTGCGGCTTTTTCATTCTCGTTACTTAAACCTTTTCCTGCAAAATAAGAAGCACCACCATTACTAAACTGAATAATAACAGGAGACTTTACTTTTGCCGCTGCTTCTAGTACTGCATTGATAGAGTCAGTTGACACAACATTAACAGCAGGGATAGCAAAACCTACCTCCTTTGCCATGTTGTAAACTTTTTGTACGTCATCTCCAAAAAGGACACCTGGTTTTACAATATCTAATATGCCTTTGCTCATTAATCATCCTAATTTTTTTATTATGTTTGTGATTATATTATAAGCTTTATTTGATATAACTTTTTTTATAAACTTTTTATGTTAAAATACTTAAAAAATATAGAGTATGAATGCCTAGAAAAAACAATAACGAATGGACAACTGATATTGTCCTGATAGATATCATAAACTTTTCTAAGCTAGAAGCGAAGCATCAGTTAGAAATCATTAACTTTTTGACTAGAAGTTATTCAAAGATGATAGAGAAGATGCTACAGACTTCAAATATGTCACTAAATGATCTCATTCTTGGTTATATCTCTACAGGTGATGGGTTTTACTGCATATTAAACCCTAAACTAAAGGGTTACGGAACTATTTTGGGTCTTAGTTTTAACTACTTCTCTGAACAGATAGCAAAACAGTATTCATACTTTGAAGGACTGAGAATTGCTGTGCATACAGGTAAAATCTATGAATTTATAGATATACTTGGGAATAAAAACTATATTGGTGATGGATTAAATGACTGTGCCCGATATCTGGAAATAAAAGATTATAAGATATCTACAATAATGGTTTCAGACACTGCTTATGAAAGTTTAAAAGCTTTTTTAGACAGATATAAGAACTTCAATGCTCTGTTAATAGAGAGAGAATTTAAATATTCATCTCCATACATTTTTGAAGATAAACATGGAAATAAAAAAGAGGGTCGCTTAGTCTGGTTGCGAAAGGCTGGTATAATCAACCCACCAAATACAAATTTTAACTCAATGATTAGAAGATAATAAGGACAAATAATGCAACTAACGATAGACGAATATTCAAAACAATTTAAAATGTCAAAAGAGATGATAAACTCTAAACTAAGAGCAAAAAAACTGAACTATACTATAGATGACTCTGTGACATACATTCAAGTTGACGATATTCCCGTGCAAAAAGAAGAAAAAAAGAGTGAACCTACTCAAGAAAAAAAAGCTATAACAAAGACAAAAACAACTGTTGCAATGGTCATAGCTCTTTATAAAAGAGAAAACACTCAACTAAAAGAAAAAATCATACAGCTTGAGAGCAAAATAGACAGACTTATAGATGATAAAGAGCAGATGCTTCGTGACGAACGGGATAAAATTGAGCAATTGTATAGTAAAAAAGATGAACAATTAAAAAATATTTTAGAGTTAGTAAATACAAAAATGATGCTTGAACATCAAAATCAAACTATACATGAAGTGGAGACTGTAGAAAAAGAAGAAAAAAACATTCAAGAACCAGAGCCAGGTATTGTTGAACTTAAAGACCATCTCAAAACATTAAACATAAAATCTTATCAGAGAAAAGTTATCAAAAGAAGGTTCTTATCCGTTTTTGACAATGATGTTAGAGTAGTTCAGAAAGAGGGTAAACTATACCTAGACTTTTCAAAGTACGATTATAGTGATCTCCTTTCGTATTGATTCAATAGGCTAACTGCATGGG
>JAQIBW010000303.1 GCA_027858865.1 Sulfurimonas sp.
ATACAAAGTATAGTCCCATCACATTTTTCTTCTAAAACTTCAACTAAAGTTCTGTAGTCAATATTAAATTCAGTTGCATGCCAGCCTATATCTTCAAGACCTTTGTCTGAAAATTCAGCTACACCGTCTGCTGTCGTATCGTCATAAGAAGCTCTTGGAGTATTCACTCCTATTAATTATTGCCAGTTAGAAAAAGCTTTAATTAAAACTCTATCTTCATCTTCAACAAGCTGATAGTTTTTACCTAAACCATTTTCAAAATCATCTATAATTGTTGGTTTCCCTTGATAGATTAGAACTTCTTTGTCTTCAAATGGCTCGTTTTTTACTTCGCCTTTTGTATTGATACCAAAAAGTTTAGAAGAGTTTATAGCTTGTAGTAAAGTAGGTTTGTCAGTTATGATAATTTCGTTAAATAGATTGAATTTCTTCATGTTTTACTCTCTTATGTATAAATATGTCCCACATTATTACAGTTTTTGCTTTATTTTAGTATAATGCGACAAATTTTTTAAGCTCTTAAGCTTAATATTATGCAAGGAATAAATAATGGCATTAAACGTTTACTATGATAAAGATTGTAATATCGACTTAATCAAAAGCAAAAAAGTAGCAATGATTGGTTTTGGTTCTCAAGGACACGCACACGCTGAAAACTTAAGAGACAGCGGTGTTGAAGTTTGTATCGGTCTACGTAAAGATGGTTCTTCTTGGACAAAAGCTGAAGCTAAAAACTTTGAAGTTTTAACAATTGCTGAAGCAACAGCATGTTCAGATGTTGTAATGATTCTTCTTCCAGATGAGAATCAAGCTGAGATTTATGCAGAACAAATCGCTCCAAACCTAAAAGACGGTGCTACAATTGCATTTGGTCATGGTTTTAACATTCACTATGGTCGTGTAAAACCAGCTTCTAACATCAACGTTACTATGATAGCTCCTAAAGCACCAGGTCATACTGTTCGTTCAGAATTTGTTCGTGGTGGTGGTATTCCTGATCTTATCGCTGTTGGTCAAGATCCAAGCGGAGAAACAAAAGAATTAGCTCTTTCTTATGCTTCTGCTATCGGTGGTGGTAGAACTGCTATTATTGAGACAACTTTTAAAGATGAAACAGAAACTGATCTTTTCGGAGAGCAAGCTGTTCTTTGTGGTGGTGCTACTGCATTAGTACAAGCTGGATTTGATACATTGACTGAAGCTGGGTATGCTCCTGAACTTGCATATTTCGAGTGTCTTCACGAACTTAAACTAATCGTTGATTTAATGTTTGAGGGTGGTATTGCTGATATGAGATACTCTATCTCTAACACAGCTGAGTATGGTGACTATGTTTCTGGTAAACGTGTTATCAATGCTGAGTCTAAACAAGCTATGAGAGATATCTTAACTGAAATCCAAGATGGTAGATTTGCTAAAGACTTCATCCTTGAAGGTCAATCAGGTTACCCTCGTATGAATGCTGAGCGTACTAATGACAAAGAAAAGTTAATTACTAAAACTGGTAACAAGCTTCGTGAAATGATGCCATGGATATCTGCAGGTAAGATAGTAGACCAAGACAAAAACTAAAAAAACTAAAATAGCGACGCAACTTCTGCGTCGTTACACTCGTCACGTACAGTAGTACGCTTCCTCGTTACACTCCTTGAATTTACATCACTTTTTTAGTTTTTTATAATCTTTCTCACACAAAAATCTTTAAATATCCCCAAAATAAAGTTCTAGATTAGCACGAAATATATAATTTGCATTATAATCATACTGTTGAGCAAATTCTACTAGTGGCTGTAGTTCATAAAAAAGATACTTTTTAAAGAACTGTTGTTTCCAAACAATACCGCTACTATAGTTATATATACCGGCGGTTGGAGTTATATTGTATTTTGTATTCGCGGGTTTAGTAGTTTGTGCCTGAGTCCTTCCACTTAAATTAGTATATACCTGAATACCTACTCCATGCTTGATAGTACTTAAGTAAGATAATTGTGCTGAATAATTCATGCCATCGAGATAAGTCTCTGTATAACGATTAAAAGAAAGACGCACTAACTCTTTTTTACTTGCTAAACTATGATCAAAATAAAATTGTGTCTCCTTTTTAAATTCATCTTCATAAGAGTATTCTACATATTGTACCGGTCTAAATAAGAGATACTTAAAAGCAATTGGGTATTGCAGACGTAACTTTATAAAAGGGTTTGTTATTCCTTTAAAACCTCCAAAAACACTTCCATTGAGTACATCTAGATTATCTAGCATATATTTTATACCGACACTAGTTGTTTTGTCTTCATTGGCTTTGTTAAAAGTTTTTGTCTCATAATCTTCATCATCACCTATAAAAAGATAGAGTGCATCTTCTGTTTTTGGAAGTCTTAAATTTACACGGATATTATTTAAAAAATTTAAACCTTCCTCTTGATTTTCTTCTGCACCCCATATTATTCGTACATAACTTCTGTTTGTAGTGCTTAAAAATGTTTCATCTTTAAAAAAATTATCATACAATCTTACAATCGAGTAAAGAGAGTAAGCTTTTTTTTCTTCTTCAATACACTTTTTCACTTCTTTATTAGAAGTATTTGTATCACTTTTTACCCAATTTTTCACAGTATGATCTAAGTTACTTGAAAAAATAAGTATTTTTTGTGAGATATTACTCTGTATATAGTCTAATGATAAAAGAGTTTCATATATAGACGGTTCTTTTTTTAAAGCAGCTTCTAAAACTTCAGATTTTGTACTGCAGTTATTGTCTTGATTACTTTTATCTTCAGTCTCTTTGGCAAAAAGATCTAAAGAAAGAATAAACACAATGATAAAAAAGATTTTCATAGTTAGGATTCCATCTTTTTTAAGTTATAAAAGTGTTTGAGTTCTTATTAGAGTGGATAGTAACATTGCACCCTTGTCAACACCGGAATTTTTCATTTTAAGTTCACTCTCTAGTAGTAGTTCGTGCATTTTGTAGTAAGTATTTGGTTTAAATTTTAAAGATAATGCAGCTTTTTCATCAACTACAAATTTTGGGGCAGGGTATCCAAGTATTTCTAAGGCATTAGGTGCTCCATTTACTCTTATGTAGATGTTGAACATGTAAAGTTGTGTTAGGTAAGACGTTAGGGCTGTAACAACTCTTATTTCATCTTCACCATGCTCTAGTATATTGTTAAGATCTTTTGTAAAATCTTTTTTTGAAAGTATTGTCTTAATCAAGTCATCCATACTGATTTCAGCAAGTCCAGATACTAGATGCTCTATAT
>JAQIBW010000093.1 GCA_027858865.1 Sulfurimonas sp.
TCTCTGCTAATCCATGAACAGTGTGCATAGAAGTGTTTGATAGTTCATTTAATCCATCAAGAGTAGCAACAACATTATTGGTCTTTTTACTTATGTCAGAAATACTTTCAACCAAACTAGTCGTATTACTAAGGGACTGTTTAGATGCACTTACAGATTCAGCCATATTGCCCTGTATATCCACAAGATTTAATCTTAGATGCTCATTTTGCATCTCCATAAGGCTGTCTGCGGTACTTTTTATTGATTGTTTAGCATTAGAATGAAGTTCATTCTCAAGCTCTTCAATACGATGATGTAGAGCAGTATTGTTATTTTGTAGTGTCTCGTTGGCTTCTTTTAACTTATCATAGTCAGCTATTGGTACACCAGAACTTGAAAATAATCCCATCTAATATCCTTTTTATCACTTTCTTATAGAAAGATAAATTTATATTACTAAAGATTTTATCTAATATGTGATAAAAGAAATATTAAATAACTATAAGTATAATTTATACTATATATTTCTATCTATCAAAAACTTAGTCATATCTTCTATAGATAAGGGACGTGAATAGTGATAACCTTGAATAAACTTACAACCATTTTCCAAGAGAAAATTTTTCTGTTCCTCAGTCTCTACACCTTCAGCAATAACTTTTAGGTTTAAACTACTGCAAAGGCTTATAATAGTTTTGGTGATAGCTGCATCTTCGGTGTCTTGTGGTAAATCTTTTATGAACGATCTATCTATTTTTAGTTTGTTAATAGGAAGTCTTTTTAGATAAGCGAGTGAAGAGTAACCAGTTCCAAAATCATCAATAGATATAGAGATTCCTAAGCTGCTTAGCTTTTGAAGAGATTCGATAGAGTCTTCTGGATTATTCATAATCTGATTTTCTGTTAGCTCAAATTCTATATTTTTGTAAGAACAATCTTCAGAATCAAGTGTATTTTTAACAAAGGCTATAAAATCATCTTCTTCTATTTGTTTGATAGCTAAGTTTAGTGCAAGTTTTCCAGGATTGAGACCAGCTGTGTACCACTTTTTAAATTGAGTTAGTGCTTTTTTCATCACAACTCTGTCTAGTTGAACTATCATACCCGTCATTTCAGCAAGAGGAATAAATTTATCAGGATATATAAGTCCCATAGTAGGATGCTCTCATCTAACAAGTGCTTCCATTCCGACTAGCTTATTATCTGTTGCATCAATTTGAGGCTGAAAATATACAACAAGCTCATCTTCTTCAAGAGCTTTTCTGAGTGATGTTTCTAAAAATACTCTCTCAAAAGCTCTCTCTGTCATCGCCTCATCATAAAAGCAGTAGGTATTTCTTCCATCACTTTTGGCTTTGTGCATAGCTGCATCTGCATTTTTTAAAAGAGTAGATGCCCTTTTCCCATCATTTGGATAGACTGAAATACCAATACTCATACCAACATATAGAGTGTGCCCTTCAATCTCTAAAGGCTTCTTAAGAGTTTCCATCCCGCTAGTAATAATATCTGACATATCTTCTATATCTGTAAAGTCGTTAAGTATGATACTAAATTCATCTCCACCAAGTCTTGAGAGCGTATCAGACTTTCTCATCTGCTTTTTCATTCTACGACTTACTTCAATTAAAACTTTATCACCAACATCGTGCCCAAGAGAATCATTTATCTCTTTGAAGTGGTCTAGGTCTATAAAGAGGATGGCTACTTTACTGTCATATCTTTGTGCTAAGCTGATTGATTGTTGGAGTCTATCCATAAATAGGACACGGTTTGGCAAGTCAGTCAGTGAGTCGTGGTTAGCTTGATATTCTAACTGCTCTCTCTGTTTATCAAGTATTTTGAGACTTTTTTCTAAGTCTAATTGTATTTTTTTGAGACTTGTTATATCACGACCAGTACCGACTGTGCCGATAATATTTCTGTCTTTGTCGTAAAAAGGTGCCTTATACACTTCTAGGTATAATAATTCACCTTTTACGTTCCCATGCTCTTCAAATCTCATTGCCTTATTATTAGCAATAACATCTTCATCACTCGTAAGACAGAGACCACCAAATGTATGCCAATCTGGTTTATCTTTATTTGCCTCTATTTCTCTTAGACCAAAAAAAGCGTCATCTTTACCTATTGGTTCTCGTGTGTCATTTGCCATTAATAAGCCATCACATAATGCTTTGTTTGCATACCTGTAATTACCATTGATGTCTTTAACCCACAACATATCAGGAAGATGAAATGTTAATAGTTTTAATAATTCTGAATTGTGCTCTTCCAGGTCTAAGAGTTTAAATGGCATATAATGTCTCCTAAAAGTACTTTGAAAGCATTCTACAATAAATATGATAAAATTAAGACTTTATTAGTCAAGCTTATATATTAAAATCTTTTTTTGTAACCATGACAATAGGGTTGAGAGCCTTTTTTCTTGTAATAGTTTTGATGCCCTTCATCAGCTTTGTAAAACTCTTGTTTATCTAGTATTTTTGTCGCAACATTAAAGCCCTTAGTTTCGAGTTCTGCTATCAGTTTACGAATAGTGTTTTTTTCATTATCATTATTTACAAATACAGCCGATAGATATTGACTTCCGATATCTGGACCTTGACCGTTTGTCTGAGTAGGATCGTGAATCTCAAAGAAAGTTTTAGCAATCAACTCATAAGAAATTTTACTTTTGTCGTAGATAACTTCAACAGCTTCTAGGTGTCCAGTTTTACCGCTAACTACGTCATAATAACCAGGGTTTTTTACATGTCCACCCATAAAGCCGGAATGTACTTCTTTTACGCCGTCTAGTTTTTCTAAGTAGTATTCTACTCCCCAAAAACAGCCACCTGCAAAATAAGCATAAGACATACTGTTATCTTTTGCATCTGGAGTAGAATCAAGTTTTAACGAGATAGAATTTACACAGTGTCTAGTGTTTTTAGGAGTGAACCCTTCACCTTCAAAAACATGACCTAAGTGACCGCCACATGTGGCACATACTATTTCAACACGTCTTCCATCAGCATCAGGGATTCTTTTTACAGCACCTGGGATTGCATCATCAAAGCTTGGCCAGCCACAGTTTGAATCGAACTTATCACTTGACTTATAAAGTGGCGTATCACAGATTTTACATGTGTAAACACCACTAGATTTCTCATTTGTATATTTACCGCTAAACGGTGCCTCTGTACCTTTGTGAATAAGTACATTCTTCTCTTGCTCGCTAAGTTGTTCTATTTGACCCTTGTAAGGCTTTAAATCCATTGCATTCATAGTAGTAATTAAGAGTATGAAAAATATAAATAGTCTCATACCAATCTCCTTGTAATAATATCAATTTTACTATTATAAGAGCTTAGTTTTAAACAAACTCATTGAAATAATTTACGATTCTTTCTTCAAGCCAGTATTTAGGTTTTAGCAGAGTTCCTTCGATAAAACCAACATGACCACCACTTGGATATATTTCTAGTTTAATGCTTGGAGATATTTCATCTTTTTTAGGAAGTATTTTTGGTGTTGTAAATGGATCATCAAGAGAGTGAATAATAAGTGTGTTTGTTTTAATGTGTTTTAAAAACTGTTTTGAACTTGATTTTGTGTAGTAATCCTGTGCAGATGCGAAGCCGTGAATAGGCGCAGTATAAGCATCGTCAAACTCCCAAAATGTAGATAGTTTTTTTACATCTTTTTTATCTAGATTGATTAGAGATTTCATATCGTGTGAGTTATATTTTTGTTCCAGTAATTTGTTTAAATCTTTTAAGAGTAGATG